>JAQWBY010000018.1 GCA_028706165.1 Lentisphaeria bacterium
GGATTTCGGAGGAAGACATGGTCCGCGCGGCGCACATGGCCAACGAACTGCAGCCACCGGCGAACACTCTGTCCTTGCATAGCTATACGCGGGTACACCGGTTGGACGACGGTCGGGAGGTCCTCAACGCGGTCGGCCATTCGTCGCGCAGTTTGGAAGTAGAGCTGCAGCACGTCGTGGCCAATCAGGATCGCCTGAAGACCACTTGCGGGCTGTTGGCGGACGCGCTGGGGCGCGGCGCGTCGACGGCTTTTTACACGCCGTTGGCGATTGGCTGTGCCTGTCTGCCGGCGAACTCGGTCAGTGGTGGTCAGCTGTTAATCGACATTGGCGCGGGGGTGACGTCCTATGCGGTATTTACCGACCTAGGTTGTTATCATTGCGGGCAACTGACGGTGGGTTGCGAACAGCTTGCCAATGACTTGGCGATAGCGTTCAATGCGCATATCAGTGTGGGGCGGAAGATGTTGCGGGAATTACCGGCGATGCATTGTTCGGCGGTGGCGCTGCATGACGGGCGCAACCGCATGGTGACGACTGCGCTCAGCCGCGGTGGCAAAGGCCGGGCTATACCGGCGTCGAGTGTCGAGCTGGTCTTGGAATTGCGTCTTAGTGAGCTGTTTGACGTGATTCGGCAGGAGCTGACGGCGGCTGGCGCCTGGTCTTGGACGGGTGGGAGCGTACTGTTGTCCGGCGGTGGAGCGATGATACCGGGGATTTGCGAGCTTGCCCAAAATGTCTTGCAGTTGCCGGCAAAAATTGCGCGGCCATATTCGACGAGTGGGCTGCCGGAGATTGTCAATTCGCCGCGGAATATCACCTTGATTGGGCTCTTGCGGTCAGGCCAGCGCGACATGGAGATACAGCGCGCCGGGCAGCCGCCGGCGGGGTCTTTGTCGGAAAGTCTACAGTTGTGCCGGAAAGTATTTAAAGCGCTGGTGAATTGGTGAATATGACAACGTCCATTGATAGCGCCACGACGAACACGATGCCTGCCCATGTTTCCGGTGTGCCCCGTTGTGTTCTACTGGGTTTGGGGCAGGGCGGTTGTGCGGCGGCCGAGTATGTGCATAAGCACTACGGGCAGGGCAATCTGCAGTTATTGTTAGCTGACACGGCCGAGGCGACGGAACCGTCGGCGTCGGCAGCGGCGGCATCGCGGCGCTTGCTTTTTGGCCGCGAGCAGGCAGGTGGCGAAGGCTGTCACGGCGACAGGGCATTGGCGGCCGCGGCGTTTCAGGCTGATCAGGCGTTGTTTGGGGAGCAACTGGGGGCGTGTCGGTTATTGCTGGTGACGGTGACGTTGGGCGGTGGCACGGGAACGGGAGTCTTGCTGCCTTTGGTCGAGTATGCCGCCGGCATGGGCTTGCCGGTGCTGGTGTTGGCCAGCACGCCCTACTCATTCGAGGGTGAAGATCGGGTGCAATTATCAGACGCTGAACGGCGGCGTCTTCAGGAACTGTGCCGGGCCTTCGTGGTGTTGCCGGCCGATGCCTTGCAAGGGACGATGCCGGCGGTGCCGGCCGTCGATGTGGCCTTTGGGCGGTTGGCTCTGTGGCTGGGCGAAGTCGCCGCGGGTATGTTGCAGCCCTATATCAATCCTCTGCCGGAGCCGCCGCTGGCTAAAGACAGCGCATCGCCAGTCATCGCGGCAAACAATGGCGTAGGCGCGAAAGGCAAGATGCTCAGCAGCAAAGCGCAGGAGCAGCTGTTCTTTTCCTTCAGCGAGCTGGCGCTGGGCATTTTTTCGGCAACGGAGCCCACGCGCTACAACGGTCAGAACCTCGACGTGCCGACTTTTCAGCGTCGTGGCATCAGCATTGATCGCGGTGACGGCGCCGAATAGGGACGCGCAACACACAACGCACAGTGCGCAAGCCGCGAAATGTCGGTGGGGCGGCTGCAAGCAGGGTTCAGCTCACGTTATCAACGACCATGACGATCATGGCTGAATATAAGCAAAAAGGAACAAAGTCATGCAAGAGAAACTGCAGAACATCGCCAAGCTGTCACAGCAATATGGCGCGGACCCGGATTTTGTGTTTTTGGGCGGCGGCAATACGTCGGTGAAAGATGCACGGACGCTGTACATCAAGCCCAGCGGCGTGGCGTTGGCGACGATCCGGCCCGAGCAATTTTTGGCGATGGACCGCCAGGCGATCCGGGCTTTGTTCACGACCGAGCTGCCGGCGGATGCGTCTGGTCGCGAAGCGGCGGCGAAGGCCGTGATGGACGCGGCGGTGCGGCCGTTGGGCGCCGGCCGGCCATCGGTGGAAGCGCCGGTGCATGAAGTGATCGACTACAGCTATGTCGTGCACCTGCATCCGGCGCTGGTGAATGGCATGACCTGCGCAGAAAAGGGCAAGGAAGCGTGCGCAAAGCTGTTTCCCGAAGCGCTGTGGCTGGACTATTGTGACCCGGGCTGCACCTTGGCCTTCGTGGTCAAGAAGGCGCTGGATGAGGCAAAGGCGGCGGCCGGTCGGCAGCCACAGGTGGTCTTTTTGCAGAATCACGGCGTCTTCGTCGGCGCGGACAGTGCCGAGGAGATTTGCCGGCTGTACGGGCACATTGTGGACACGCTGAAAGCCGCCTATGCGCAGGCCGGCGTGGCCTTGGGCGTGCCGGCGCTGGGAGAGCCGGATCGGGACAGCCTGCTGGCCAGCGCGCCGGCGTTGCGGACGATTCTGGGTACAGCGGAGGCGCGGGCGATCGTGCATTGCGTCGGCACTGGCGAAGCGCAGGGTGGGCCGCTGACGCCCGATCACGTCGTTTATGCGAAGAGCTTCGCGTATCGTGGCACGGCGGACGCGGCGGGCGTTGCGGCGTTTGTGGCCGAGCGCGGCTATCAGCCGAAGGTGGTGGAAATACCTGGCAAGGCGCTGTTCACAGTCGGTGACAGCTTGAAGGACGCCCGGGCCGTAGCGGTGGCGCTGGCCAATGCGCGGCAGGTGCAGGCGCTGGCGGCGGCTTTTGGTGGCGCGCACTTCTTGAACGAGCGCCAGTATAAGTTCATTGAGAACTGGGAAGTGGAGTCATACCGGCGCAAAGTCAGTTTGGCGGCGGGCGCGGTCAGCCGTTTGGGCAATCGCGTCAGTGTGGTGACCGGCGGCGCGCAGGGTTTCGGCCTGGGCATTGCGCAAAGCCTGGCTGCGAATGGCGCGCTGGTGGTGATTGCGGACATGAATGCAGACGGCGCGGCCGCGGCTGCGAAGGAACTGTGTGATGCTTATGGGGCGGACCGGGCGACGTCCGTCGCGGTGAATATCGCTGACGAGGATTCGGTGGCGGCGATGTTTGCGGCGGTGACGAAGGACTTCGGCGGCGTGGACTTGCTGGTGGCCAACGCCGGTGTGTTGCGCGCTGGGTCGGTGAAGGAGATGACGAAGAAAGACTGGGATTTTGTCACCAACATCAACTACACGGGCTATTTCCTGTGTGTGAAATACGCAGCGAAAGTGATGGCCGCACAGATCGTTGATGGCAAGGGATTGTGGTCGGACGTCGTTCAGGTCAACTCCAAGAGCGGTCTGGAAGGCAGCAACAAGAATGGCGCCTACGCCGGGTCGAAATTCGGCACGATTGGTCTGACGCAGAGCTTCGCGAAGGAGCTGGTGACGGACTGCATCAAGGTCAATAGCGTCTGTCCTGGCAATTACTACGACGGGCCGCTGTGGAGCGATCCGGAGCGCGGTCTCTTTGTCCAGTATCTCAATACCGGTAAGGTCCCTGGCGCCAAGACGATTGAGGACGTGCGCCGCTTCTACGAGGACAAGGTGCCGATGCGTCGCGGCTGTCTGCCGGTCGATGTCGCGCGGGCCATTATGTACTGCGTCGAGCAGGCCTACGAGACCGGCCAGGCCATCCCCGTCACCGGCGGACAGGTGATGCTGCACTGAGTCTTTTGGATCCGCAGATTTGCGCAATGTTCTTTTTATCCGCAGATTCCGCAGATTAGCGCAGATTATGGCGGCCTGTCTTGCCGCTGCGCGGCAATTCAGGCTGCCGGCATAAGGGGGGAAGGCGGGATGGGCTAATTTTTTCTCACGCGAAGGCGCGAAGGCGCGAAGAAGGCAAATGCAAAGAAGAATGGCGGCCTGTCTTGCCGCTTCGCGGCAATTCACGCCGCCGCTAGGAAATTGTTTTGCGAGGGGGAGGAAGGGCCGTGGGCCCTTCCTCCCCCTCGCGCTCCCTCTCTATCCCATCTCGGGCGGCCTGTCTTGCCGCTGCGCGGCAACTCAGGCTGCCGGCATAAGGGGGAAGGCGGGATGGGCTAATTTTTTCTCACGCGAAGGCGCGAAGGCGCGAAGAAGGTAAATGCAAAGAAGAATGGCGGCCTGTCTTGCCGCTGCGCGGCAAGACAGGCCCCCCCCTTATGCGGGCGGGGGCTGTTCCGTGGCGGCGCCTGTAGGCGCCGCATTACGCGCATGTTCAGCCACTGATGAGCTGTGCGAGGGCGGCGACGGCGCCGTTGCTGGTGTCGGCCGGTCGGTCGAACAGTTCTGCCGGGGTGAAGGAGAAGAGGTCGTCTTGGCCGGCTGGTGCGGGGGTGGCGGCGAGTCGTACGGCGACGCCGCCGCTGAGGAGACTGCGGCCGTCAGGCAGTGCTGCGGGTACAGCTGATTCGTAGAAAGCGGTGAACATTTCGTCGGCGCTGCCGTCTTGTAGTCTGGCGATAGCGAAGGCGAGGGCTTCGTGCGGGTTTTGTCGGCCGTAGAAGACCATGTGCGGTCCGGCGCAATTGAATTCAATGGCGGCGAGATTGCCGGCGGTATTTGCGTAGCCGTGTGGGAAGATGAGTGGGCTGGCGAGTCGCGGCCCTTTTTCGGCCAGTTGGGTGAAGAAGGCGAAAGCCGAGCCGAGGGCGCCGTAGCGCGACAGCGAGCTGATGCCGCGGCGGGCCGGCGGGATGTCGCCGGGCTCGCCGGCGCCGGCGAGGGTCATGGCGGCGAGGAGGAAAGCCCCAGCGGGGTCGAGGTAGCCCTTGACGGAGCTGATGTAGGGCTTGGCGCTGAAATCGGCCAGGAGCTGATTGCGGCCGTCCTGCCATTGGAGCCACTCGGGATGTTCGAGGATGTCCCCGCCCTTGCCGATGTGCCCGGGCAGCACCCAGCCAATTTGCCGCACGTAGACGCGTCGTTGCGGGTCCAACGCCGGCAGGGCGCTGGTTGCGGTCACGTTCGGGGAGCAGATGACCAGTGCGGCGTTGTTGCCACCGATGCCGGCGGAGTTGGTGATGGCGGTCTTGAACTGCTTGGTGACGGCTTTGCGGGGCAGGCAGTTGACGGGTTCGCAGGCCGGGTCGATCTGTTCATGGTTGATGGTTGGGGGAATGACGCCGTGCTGCATGGCCATGACGGTGATGATGGCTTCGGCCAGGCCGGCAGCGCCCATGAGATGGCCCAGCTGGGATTTGTGAGCGGCAGTCGTGAGAGTGGCGAAGCGCGCGCCAAAGAGATTGCGTAGCGCAGCGGCTTCCGTGCTGTCGTTGGCGCTGGTGCTGGTGGCGTGCGCGCAGATGTGCTCGATGGCATCAGGCGTCATGCCGGCGGCGTGCAGGGCGGCTGCCATGACCAGCCGTGAGCCGTCGGCGTCCTTGCTGGGCGCCGTCATGTGAAACGCGTTGTTGTTCGTGGCCACGCCGGGGAGCGACGCCAGCGCGGTTGTGCCTGGCGCAGTCGTGAGGACGACTGCCGCGGCGCCTTCGCTGAAAATCGTGCCCGAGCGGCGTTTGTCGAAAGGCCGCATGAGGTCGGTGGTGATGGTGCGCAGATTGCTGAGGCCGCACCAGCAGAATTCGCTGAGGGCGTCGTAGGCGACGACCAGGACGCGATCGGCGCGGCCTGCTGCGAGCATGTCCCGGGCGACCGCGAGGGCGGCGGCGCCGGAGGCGCAGGACATGGATATCTGTGCGTGCGGGCCGCCGCAGCCGAGGGCCGTGGCGGCGTTCTGGATGATGTCGTCGAAGGGCGCGAAGCTGGCGTCATCCAAGCTTTGCGTGTCCAAGCGTTCGCGCCAAGCCCATTCGAGGCTTTCCATGGGACCGAAATTGGTGGCGAGGACGATGCCGAGGCGGCGATCGGACTGGCCGGCCTTGGTGGTGCTGCCGGCTTGCGCGAGCGCCTGGGCGCCGGCGTATTTGATCATGGCGGCGGCGATGTCTTCGTCGGGAAAGTCCTGGCGGAGTTTGTCTTCGACATCTGGCGGGAGCTGCCCGGCCATTTTTTGTGCGTATGGCGCGGGTTCGAAGCGGTCGATGAGCCGGAAGCCGGCGTCGCCGGCGCACATGTGTTGATAGACTTCATTGACGCTGCTGCCGAGGCAGCAGACCAGGCCCATGCCGGAAATGCAGGCGTTATTCATAGCGGGCGTTCCTTCCCAAAATCATCAGCCCATAAAGAGACCGCCGTCGATGGAAATCACCTGGCCGGTGATGTAGTCGACTGCAGGCGAACAGAGGAAGCAGACCAGTTCGGCGACCTCGCTGTCGCGGCCGAAACGGCGAACGGGGATGTCTTTGGCGAGCTCCTGGCGTTTTTTGTCATTGATGGTTGCAGTCATGGCGCTGTCGATGAAGCCCGGGCTGACGGCGTTGACTCTGATGCCGAGACCGGCGAGTTCCCGGGCGGCCGAGCGGGTCAGGCCGACCAGTCCCTCTTTGGCGGCGGCGTAATTGGAACGGTTGGCTGAGCCCATGCGGCCCGCGTCGGACGACATATTGACGATGCGTCCCCAGCGCTGGCGGGCCATGGGCATGGCCGCTGCGCGCATGAGCCGGAAGGGCGCCGACAGATTGATGTCCAAGCAGCTCTGCCATTGCAGGTCGCTCATGAAGGACAGCGTGGCGTCCGCGAGCATGCCGGCGTTGTTGACGAGGATGTCGAGATGGCCAAAGTGGGCGATGACGTCATCGACCAGTTTCTTAGCGCTGTCAGGCGCGGCGAGATCGGCCTGGAAGAGCGCGCAGGAGGCGCCGGCCGCAGCCAGTTCTTCCTGCAGGCGGGTGGCGGCTTCGGTGCCGGCGTGGTAATGAATCGCGATGGCTGCGCCGGCGGCGGCCAAGCGTCGCGCCGTGGCCGAGCCAATGCCGCCACTGGCACCGGTGATCAAGGCGACCTTGTCTCGAAGAGGCGCAGCCGGGTCGACGACGACCGGCAGGGATACGGGGGCGGGGGCGGCGGCGGGTGCGGGGGCGGGGGGGGCAGCGATAGCGCCGGCGGGTTGCTGTTGCTGTTTGAGGTAATCCTCGACGTCTTTGCGGTGTATCATGTCGCGCTTGCAGAAAGCGGCGACGTCGGCGAGGTCGATACCGGCCTGTTTGGCGTACATTTTGGCGGCAGGCGCCGCTTTGAAACTGGGTTTTTCTTCGGGAGCGGCTGCTGGGGTGGCCATCAGTGCGCTGACATCGACCTGCATGGCATTTTTGCTGAGGTGTGCGGCCATTCTTTGTTCGTTGGTGCTGGTCATATCCGGTGCGGCGGCTTGAGCCGGTCCGATGGCGCAGAGGATGTAGCCGAGCGGAACGGTGCTTTTTTCCTGCGCGTAGATGGCCAGGATGACGCCGTCCGCCGGCGCTTCGAATTCCACGACCGTTTTGTCGGTGATCAACTCGACGAGGACGTCGCCGGTCTTGACCGTTTCGCCAATGGCACTCAGCCAGGGGCCGATGGTGGCTTCGTCCATATTCTCATAGAGTTTCGGCAGTTCAACCAGGGTGATGTCGTTCGTCATAAAAGGACACTTTCGTTGCTGTTTGACATGGGCGCGAAGCCACGACGATGATGCGCTGCATGAACAAGTAACGAACAAGTGTCAAGAGCCATTGGGCAAAGACGAAAAAAGAGGGCAGGGGCGGATCGGCGGACGGGTTATCGCGGACGGATCGGACGGATCGCCGGTAAGGTTGTCGCGGACGGATCGGACGGATCGCCGGTCTGGTTGTCGCGGACGGATCGGACGGATCGCCGGTCTGGTTGTCGCGGACGGATCGGACGGATCGGACGGATCGGACGGATCGGACGGATCGCCGGTCTGGTTGTCGCGGACGGATCGGACGGATCGGACCGATCAGGTCGATTGATCAGTCGGATCAGTCGGATCAGTCGGATCAGTCGGATCGGTCGGATCAGAGAAAAGGAGTGGCGGTGTGGTGGCTTGCGCCCTATTTTTTGAGTAGTGCGTCCATGCCGGGGTCGGGTTGGGCGCCGGCCTTGATGGCTTTTTGGTACCACTGGCGGGCCTCGTCGAGTCGTGGTGGCTGTGAGGTTGCCATGAGGACGGCGAGATTGTAGGCGGCGTCGCCGTCATTGGGCTGGAGGGTGACGGCGCGTTTGAGCTGGCTTTCGGCGGCATCTCGCCAGCCGGCACTGAGCAGCGCCATGCCGTAGGCGCGGACGGCGCTGGCGTTCTTGTCGTCGATGGCAACGGCGCGGCTGAGCATGGATATAGCCAGGTCGGGTTTGGACTGGCGAACCATGGCGGTACCAAGAGCGAGGAGGGTGTCGGCGTCATCGGGATTTTGTTTGAAGGACTGTTCCAGGTACTTGATGGTATCGGCGTCATTGCCGGAGGTTGCGGCGATGATGCCCAGGCGTTGCAGGGCCATGGTGTTCTGGGGGTCTTTAGCAAGCACCTGGCCGTAGAACTCCTTGGCGGAATTGGCGTTGCCGGTGCGTTCAGCTTCCAGGCCCTGGCGCAGAGCTTGGTTGATGGCGACTTTTTGTTCGCGTTCCTTGGTGACGCGGTCGGTTTCCTTGCGAATGAGCTCGGCTTCGCTCTTGACGCGATCCTGTTCCAGGCGGGTCAATTCAGCGGTGACTTGGATGAGCTTGGTTTCCATGTCGGCGAGGTCTTTGGCGCGCTGTTTTTCCTTGTCGGCGAGTGCTTTTTCCAGCTCCTGGCGTTGTTGTTGTTCCTGTTGGGCGCGTTTGCCGAGTTCGTCGAGTTGTTTCATCCAGGCGACCTTTTCCTGTTCGGAGCCGGCCATGGCCTGGAGGAGCTGGTTTTTGGCCATCAGGTCACGTTCCTTGGCCATGAGTTGTTTGTCTTGGTCGAGGAGTTGCTTGTCCTTGTCCTGGAGGCGTTGGTGCAGTGCCTTGACCTCGTCCTGCAGGGCGGTTGAGCCGGCGGCGGTCGCGGGGGCGATGCTTGTCGCTGCGGTTCCGTTGGTGACAGCGGACTGGCCAGGGAATGCCGCCTTCATTTTTTCGGTGCGCAGTTCCTCTTCGAGTTTGGCGACCTGTTGTTTGGCCATGCTCAGCTGCAGGTTTTGTTGTTCACGTGCTTGGCGGAGCGCGCTCAATTCCTGTTCGCGGATTTGTTTTTCAGACGCCAGTTCGCGCAGCTGCTGTTCGAGTTTGCCAGTGTCAGTTCTGGTCTTGGATGCTTCGGCCAACTCGTTTTCCCGGTTGCGGCGTTGTTGCAGCATGCCGGCGATGGCGCCTTCTTGCTGGATGCGCTGGGCGATTTCCTGCTGGAGCTTCTTATCCAGCGCATCGCGTTCGGCGCGGGCTTTCTTTTCGGCTTCGGTGGCGGCGGCGAGTTTGTCTTGTGCGTCCTGGAGCAGCTTGGCCTTGGCTTCGGCGGCGGCGAGTTGTGCCTGATATGCGGTGAGTTCCTTTTCCAGGCGGGTGCGCGCGGTGGCTTCCTGTTCGGCTTTGCTGGTTGATTGTGCTTCCATGGTTTGGATTTTGGCAGAGAGTTCAGCGATGGTGTTTTTGTGCTGGTCGAGCAGTGCGAGTTGGGTTTGCTGTTTTTGTGTGCTGGCGTCGAGATCGGCCTTGGCGACGTTCAGGCTGGCCTGGACGGCCGCCAGTTCGCGTTTGGCGGCGGTATCGCTTTGACTAAGACCTGCGAGGGGCTTGAGGGCCTGCTGTGCGGTCGCGAGCTGTTCTTCGAGGGCGCGCCGTTGTTCGGCGGCCAGGCGCTGCTGGTCCGCGAGTTGTTTTTCAAGGAGCTGTTTTTCCAGTTCGAGGCGATTGACGGCGGCGAGTTGCGTGCTTTGCGTTTTGCCTTGGCTCTCGGCGGCGAGTTTTTGGTTTTCGGCGTCCTTGAGGACCTCCGCGAGTCTGGTTTGCAGGGCCTGCCGTTGTGCGAGCAGGTCATCGCGTTCGGCGGCGCGTTGTTGATCGCTCTGGCTGAGCGCGGCGAGTTTTTGCTGGCTGGCGGCGAGTTCCTGGGCGGTGGCCTGGTTTGCGGCCTCGAGTTTGGTGAGTTGGTCTTGCTTTGCTGCGGCGAGTTCCTGGGCGGCGGTCATTTGGTTGGTTAGCTCGGCAAGCTGTTGGGCTTGAGCCTTTTTGCTGTTTTCGTTGTCGGTGATGACCCTGGTCATTTCGGCGATGACGTTTTCCTGGCGGGTGGTGAGGGCTGTTTGCGCCAGCAGCTGCTGGGCTTGGGCGGCCATTTCTTTGCGCAGCGTGTCCAGCTGGGCGTTGCTCTCGGCGATTTGTTGGGCAAGGGTGCTGCTGCTGTCAGCGCTGTTGCGTTGTTGGACGGTGAGGGCGTTGACGTCGGCGACCAGCTTGAGGTTCTGTGCTTCGGCTTGAGCGAGTCGGCCCTTGGTGCGTTCGAGCTCGCCGAGGAGATTGGCGCGGGCTTCTTCGAGGGTGATGACTTTGGCGCGGTCGCCTTCGAGCTGCTGCTGTCTTCCGGCCAAGTCGCTGGCCAGCTGTTGTGCTTGGGCTTTGGCTTCGGCCAGCTGAGTGTTGAGGGCGGCGACTTCGCCGCTGAGGGCCTGAATTTCCTTGCGGGCGGTATCGGCGCTGGCGCTCATGCTTTGTTTTTCGGCTTCGCGTTCGGCGATGACGCGATCCTTGAATTGGCGGAGCTCGGCGAGTTCAGCGGCCATGGCGGCCTTTTCTTGCTGGAGGCTGCTGGTGGCCTGGGCTTGTTCGCGGCTGGTTTTCTCAGCGAGGGCCAGTTTGGCTTCCAGTGCGGTGACCTGGACGGCCTGTTTGTTGACGGTTTCCGCTTGTGCGTCGAGAATTTCCTTGTTTGCCTTGGCGGCGGTAGTCATGCCATCAAGTTTGGCGCGGGCATCGTCGAGCTGCTTGGTCAGATCGGTGACCTGGGCTTTTCCGGCGGCGATGGCGTCAGTCTGCTGGGCGTTGGTGTTTTTGAGGGCGTTGATGTTATCCTGGGCAACGAGTAACGCCTCTTCGGCGCGGCTGAGTTTGGACTGCAGTTCGGCGCCGGCGCTGAGTTTGGCCACCTGGTCGAGGGCCTCTTTGAGTCGCAGGTTGACGCGTACGGCCTCGTCTTCCAGGGCTTTCTTTTCCGCGTTGAGGGTGTTGACGGTAGCTTCGAGTACGCCCGATTTTTGTGCCGCAGTCTGCATATTGCCCAGTGACTCGCTCAGGGTACTGACGCGGGCTTTGAGTTCGTCGAGCGACGTGGTGAGTCGCTGGATTTGTTCTGCCTGGCGGGCGGTGAGGGCAATAAGGTCTTCCTTGGACAGTTCGGAGGTGTCGCTCTGGTACTTTGCTTCGAGTTTTTCAATTTGCTGTTGGCAGTAGGCAATACGGTATTTCAGCAGTGTTGGGTTCCAGTTGGGATATTTGCGCTGCACGTTTTCAAAAATGTCAAGTGCTTCCTTGTAGAGACCGGTGGCGACGACCACGTTGTTGCTGGCGACGGCCTTGTCGCCGGACTCCAGTTTGACGTAGCCGGTCATCCACTCGGCGCGGGCGCTGTCTTTTTCATCCGCTGTCAGCGATAGTGCCGACAATGCCAGGAAGGCCGAAAGCAGAATGGCGTGGATACGGCGGGAAACGCTGGTGGTGTTGATTATTTTCATGGCATCCTCGTTGGCGTATGGCGCTATGGACGGGTGAAAGACGGCTGAATGGCAGCAACCTACATGGCCCGACTGCCGAGTCGGGGGCACAGCCTGCCCAGGGCTTTGTGGGCAGGTGTCGGCATGCGGGGACAATTGCGCTTCAAGTTAGTACGGAAATGACGCCCCTGCAACAGGTCGCGAATCTTTTTCCAGAAAAGCGGTAATCGGTCAGCAACCACACCGGTGGGGAAAAACACCGGGGGGTACTGATCGGTTACGGGGAGATACCGTCTCAGGCGGGTCTGAGCATAGACACTCTTGACATGTGGATTATATTGATTTTTTGCACATTGTCTTTAAGCCCCGAAAAGCCCCGGCTGCGCGGCGTGCGGTCGGCGCGGTCGGCGTGCGGTCGGGGGTAAGCGATAACACGGCGTGATTAGCCAGGAAAAGGCGGAGTGACGATGAAGGAAAGCGAAATTTTGCAGCATTTGGCGGATACCGGCGCGTTGCTGACGGGCCATTTTCAATTGCGCAGCGGCTTGCACAGCGACCGTTATTTTCAGGCGGCACAGGTGCTGCAGCAGACCGTGATTGCCGCCAAGTTGTGCGCGGCGATGGCTGATGGCTGGCGCGATGCCGGGGTTGAGACGGTGATATCACCGGCGATCGGGGGCATCATTGTCGGCCAGGAGGTTGGTCGCAGTTTGGGTGTGAAGGCGATTTTTGCGGAGAAAGACGAGCAGTCCAACCTGTTGTTGCGACGCGGCTTTAGCCTCCGCGCTGGCGAGCGCGTACTGGTTGCCGAGGATGTGATTACCAAGGGTGGCCGGGTGCAGCAGACGATTGACCTGGTGCGGCAGTTCGGGGCGGTGCCGGTGGGCGTGGCGACGATGGTTGACCGCAGTGACGGCAGCGTTGATTTCGGCATCCCCCTGAAGAGCCTGATTCGGCTGACGCTGGCGACCTACGAGCCAACAGCATGCCCCATGTGCAAGCAGGGCCTGCCCATTGACAAGCCAGGCTCGAAATAAGTGAGTGCGTGCGTATTTGCGTTTCATATCAGGAGTTGACCAGTGGTAATTGAGTGGATTATGAAGAAGCTTTTCGGCAGCCGCAATGCGCGGGTGTTGAAGAGAATGCAGCCGTTGGTCGATCGTATCAACGGCTATTTTGCCTCCTACAGCAGTTTGAGCGACGCCGAGTTGCAGGCCAAGACGCAGGAATTTCGTGCGCGGCTGCAGAAGGGCGAGACGCTGGACGACATATTGTGCGAGGCCTATGCGGTGGTGAAGGACGCGTGCCGGCGCCTGGTGGGCACGAAGGTCGAGGTGACGGGGCATGTGCTGAGCTGGGACATGGTGCCCTTCGACGTGCAGCTGGTCGGCGCCATTGCCTTGCATCAGAACAACATCGCAGAAATGGCCACTGGTGAAGGCAAGACCTTGGTCGCGGTGATGCCGCTGTACTTGAACGCCCTGTCCGGCCGCAATGTGCAGTTGGTGACCGTCAATGACTATCTGGCACGACGCGACTCCGACTGGATGGGCCACGTGCTCAAATGGCTGGGGCTGACCGTCGGTTGCATTCAGAACGAAATGACGCCGGCGCAACGCCGCGAGCAGTACGCGTGCGACGTCACCTACGGCACCAACAGCGAATTCGGTTTTGACTACTTGCGCGACATGGGCATGGCCATGAGCCGTGACGAGATGGTGCAGCGCGATCATTTCTACGCGATTGTGGACGAAATTGACAGCATCCTCATTGACGAGGCGCGGACGCCGCTGATCATTGCCGGGCCGGCGAAGGTCTCCACGCACATGTTTGACAAGCTCAAGCCGTCGGTATCCACGCTGTTTCGTCAGCAGAGCAAGCTGCTGAACGACCTGATGTCGGAAGCGCGGGACATATTGGCCAAGGAGGACGCCGGACCGGAGGAGAAGGACCACGCCTACCTGCTGCTGGCCAAGGTCCAGCTGGGCATGCCCAAGCACAAACAGCTCATGCGCTTGATGGAAGAGCCGGCTATCCGTAAGGCCTTGGATAAAAAAGACGCTGAAATGCACAGTGACAACAACCGCGGTTTCCTCCAGGAAGTCAAGGAGTCGCTCTATTTCAGCATTGACGAGAAGGGCCAGGAGGCCGAGTTGAGCGAGAAGGGCCGGCAGTTCCTGCGGCCCGGCGAGACCGATGCCTTCGTTATACCGGATTTGCCGACGATCTTCAGCGAGATCGACAGCAACAACAGCTTGGACGACAACGCCAAGCTGGAGAAGCGCAAGCAGGCCCAGGCCGAGTACGACAACAAGGCCGAGATCATCCATAACATCTCGCAGCTGCTGCGGGCCTACTGCTTGTTTGAGAAGGACGTGCAGTACGTGGTGCAGGAGAACAAGGTGATTATCGTTGATGAGTTCACCGGCCGGCCGCAGCCCGGGCGGCGTTTCAGCGAGGGTCTGCACCAGGCGTTGGAAGCCAAGGAAGATGTGCAGATTGAGCGTGAGACGCAGACGCTGGCGTCCATCACCATCCAGAATTACTTCCGCATGTACGATAAGCTTGCGGGTATGACCGGCACGGCCGAGACCGAAGCCAACGAGTTTAAGGCGATTTACAACCTCGATGTGGTGGTGGTGCCGACGAATCGTCCCTGCATGCGCAAGGACTCCGACGACCGTATTTACAAGACGCAGCGCGAGAAGTATAAAGCGATCATCGAAGAGATTGCCGAGTGCAACATGCGTGGTCAGCCGGTGTTGGTGGGTACCATTTCGGTGGAAGTGTCCGAGCTGCTCAGCCGGATGCTGCAGCGCAAGAACATCGTGCATAACGTGTTGAATGCTAAGCATCACGAGAGCGAAGCCGAGATCGTCACCCGGGCGGGCCAGCTCGGGGCGGTGACGATTGCCACGAACATGGCCGGCCGCGGTACCGACATCAAGCTGGGCGCGGGCGTGAAAGAGGCCGGCGGCCTGCACGTCATCGGCAGCGAACGGCATGACTCGCGGCGCATTGACCGGCAGCTACGCGGGCGCTGTGCGCGCCAAGGCGATCCTGGGTCGTCGCGCTTCTATATTTCCTTGGAAGACAACCTGATGCGGCTCTTCGGGTCAGACCGCGTTGCGTCGATCATGGAGAAGATGGGTTTGCAGGAAGGCGAGGAGCTGTCGCATTCGCTGTTGAACCGCTCGATTGAGGGCGCACAGCGGCGGGTCGAGCAGCAGCATTTTGCCATTCGCAAGCGCACGCTGGAGTACGACGACGTGATGAACAAGCAGCGGGTGACGATCTACGGCCTGCGCAAGAGCATCCTGCTGGCAGACGATCCGCGTGAGCTGCTGATGGACTTCATCTACACGGCGATTTCCGAGAAGATCGATGAGGCCTATGCGGTTCGGGTCAAGAATGAGGCGGTGGACTTTGGCGTTGTGCGCGAATGGCTGGCGCGGACTTTCCCCATTGGCTTTGGTGCGGACTTGTTTGACGGCAGTCGTGGGCAAGAGGAACTTGCCAAGGCCATCATGGCGCGCATTGAGGATGCCTACGCCATCAAAGTTCGCATGGAGAATCCCGACGCCCTGCATTGGTTGGAGCGCTACATCATGCTGAGCGCGATGGACGGGCTGTACCAGGAGCATCTGTACGCGATGGACGCACTGCGCCAGGGGGTTCAGCTGCGGTCCTATGGCCAGCGCGACCCGCTGGTGGAGTACAAGCAGGAAGCCTACGGGATGTTCTCGCGGCTGATGGACACCGTCAAAGACGACATCTGCGCGAACGTGTTCCGCCTGAGCACCATTGCCATCGGCCCGGTAAAGCCCAAGCCGCAGACGGACATCCAGGAAGTTCACCAGGGCTTCAACCCCTTTGAGGGCGCCGGTAGCGGCGGCGCGACCGAGACGGCTGAGCCGCAGCGGGCGGCCATTACGGTGCGGCGCGCCCAGCCCAAGGTGGGGCGGAATGACCCCTGTCCCTGTGGCAGCGGCAAGAAATACAAGGCCTGCTGCGGCCGCTGAGTGCCGGCTGTGGCAAAGTGCAAGAAATCAGTATTGGGGGAGGCGCTGTACGTGCAGTTGCCTCCCCCGTTTTTGTACCCCAGTGGAACGGAGAAAGAAGGGATGATCGACCATGGATGAGAAGCCCGACGGCGTCGAGATCAAGTTTGCGCAGGAGCAGCTGACGGTTGCGATCATTGGCGGCGGGCACGCGGCGGTGCGGGCGGCGGAAGTCGCGCGGGAATACGGCCATCGCGTGGTCATCATTGATCGCCATGCGTATCTGGGTGGCAGCTTGGCGTCGTCGCGGCATTGCTGGCTGAAGAATGGCTCCTGCGAGAGTGATATTCCATTGCCGGAGGGCACGCTGAAGCGCGAGTTGTATGTTCGGGCGCGTGACGCCGGCGCGACGCCGTTGCTGCAAACGGCCTGTGCGGGGGTGATGTGCACCGGCATTGCGGTCTGTGGGGTGCTCTTGGCCAGCAAATTTGGCGTCAGAATGCTGCCGGTTGATGCGGTCATTGACGCCAGTGAAGACCAGACGGTGACTAACCACCTGCAGGGGGCGCTGGAGAAACGCAAGGCATGCGCGGAACTAATCTTCGAGATCGACCAGGCTCAGGCCTGCACGGAGCGCGTGCTGCGTCTAGGCAAGCGGCGCCTGACCCTGCATCGGACCTTGCGCGAGGGTACCCTGGCAGTGTCGATGCCGTGGCTGGTGGATTACACGGGGCGTGTTGCCACTACCGCCAGTCTAACGATGCAGATGCGCCAGGCTGCCGTGCAGGTCTTTGCAGATATGCGCGAGGCCTACCCGTGTTTTGAGCAGTCGCGCATCTTGAGCTGTGGCGAGGTCCGGCTGATCATGGAGCCGCGTGAAGCCGCGCTGCGGATGAATCTGGAGACGGTGCCGGGCGCGGTCTCTTGGGAGCCGACGACGGCCCATATCCGCGAGCAGGAACGCTCGGTTGAGTCGGTGGTGTCGGAGCTGTGCAGTACGCTGGAAAGGCCGATTCTGGCTAGTGGTATCACCGTTTTCAGCTTTGGCGAGCAGCTTGATTATGTGGACGTGCGCGAGGACTTTGACGAGCAGCTCGGGCTGCGTTTTCTGGTGTGCCGAGTGCGGCCGCCGGCGGGCATTGAGACCGCGGTGTTGGTTGCTGGCGGTGGCACGGGCGGCGGCATGGCTGTGGCGGCCCTGCATGAGGAAGGCACGGACGCGATGGTCGTTGATATGAATATGAGTCTTGGCGGGACATCGACCATCGGCCTGGTTACGGGCGCCTGGCATGGCTACCAGGATGGCGCCTGGGCAAAGCGCAACGCGGCTATCCGCGCACTGGCTGAAAAAGAGCACACGGCCTTCCATTTTGCGGCCGCGCGTTACTGGGACAACATCTTTTTGCAGGCGAGTCAGCGCCAACGCTTCTATGGCGGCAGCATGGTTTGTGGCGCCTTCCAGGACAAGGGCAGCGTGGCTCACGTAACAATTTACGGCGAGGCTGGCTTCCGGGGAGTCTCGGCGGAGGTGTTCATTGATGCCACGGCCGATGCCGATGTGTGCTACCACGCCGGCATTGCCTACGAGCTGGGCGATCCCGAAACGGGCTTTGTCCAGAGTTGCAGCCAGTGGGGCAGCGATCCGTGGGCGACGAAGAATTTTCAGCACAAGCATTATTTGGCCGATTTGGACGTGGTTCATCCCGACAGCTACGCGGACTGCCTGCGGGGGCTGGGCCTGTCTTATCGTCACAACAGCGACTATCACATTGCGGACATGTTCACGCCGCGGGAGTCCCGGCGCGTGGTTGGCGAGTACGGGCTGAATCTGCGGGACATCGCCTGCCGGCGGCAGTTTAAGGACGTCATCGCCGTGGCGCTCTGTCTTTGCGATAACCACGGGCGCATGAGCGACGATTTGGTTACGGCGGGCTTACTGGGCAGCGAGTTGTATGACGACAAGGAGATCCGCGTGCGCATACCGCTGCGAGCATTCATTCCCAAGGGCGTCAGGAACGTCCTGGTGGGCGCGAAGGCGCTGGCTGGCGAACGGGACGCGACCTGTCTGTGCCGGATGAATCCGGACATCAGCAACGCCGGCTATGCGCTGGGGATGGTGGCGGCGGCGGCCGTGGCCGCCGGTCGCGCGCCCGGCGTGCTGCCGCTGCGGCCCATCCAGGCGAAGTTGCGCGCAAAGAAGGTGCTGCCGGCCTGGGCGGATGACGGCGCGCCCGCGTGGACAACGGATTTCGCCTTCAAACGCCTGCGCGAAAACGCCGTCAGCGGCTACTTCCCCGCGATGGTGTTGGCGGACAAGGCCCTGCTCGACCGCAGCGAGCGGCTGCTGGCCGAGGGCGGGCGGGTCGCCGAACAGGCCGCGATGGCCTTGGCCTGGCATGGCCGCCCAGCTGCATTTCCCGTCCTGGCGGGCATGCTGGCGCGGGAGCTGCCCAAAGACGCCGCGTGGGTGGAGGACAAAGGCGCGGCCGGGTGGACGTTGCGCAATGTTGCCGGCGAGGTTTTCAGCAGCAGCGAGCGGACCAACTACGGCAAACCGCAGCTGGCGCTGTGCCCGAGCTGGCAAGTCCACGAGCACATCAACAGCCTGGTGTACTTGCTGGCGAAAACGGGCGACGCCCGCGCCGTGGACCTGCTGCTGCCCATTCTGGAACGGGCTGATGCCGGCAGCGACGAGCTTTCACGCGGCACAACGCCGTACAGCCGTCAGCGCCTCGATGTGCACCGCAGTTTCTTCCACGAACGGCTGTGGTCGCTTGCGCAGGCCTGGCGGATCATGCCGGATAAGCGCGCCGTGCCCGGGCTCACCGCGCTGCTGGACAAGACGTGGATCGGCGGCTTCACGGTGACGGAAGACTGGTGCGATGTGCCGCCTTTCCAGCTCAGCTACCTGGAAGTCATGCTCGCGGCCGCACTGGCGGCCTGCGGCGGCGATCTCGGTCGCGAACGCCTTGAAGCGTATAGCAAGGACGCGCGGGCAATTTTCCGCAATATGGCCCGGCGATTGCGAGTCAAGTACGCCGGGTGATCGCGTCCGTCCTCAGAATGGCTTTTCAGCGCACGTCATAGGCGAAGACGTGCGCTTTTTGTTCGCTGCCGCCCCAGGTTTCATCGACCACGAGGCGGATGGCGCGGCATGGCTGCTGGGGCAGCGCCTGGCGGAAGAGCCGGTGGTGCCATTGTTCCTGGCTGATGACCGTGCGCCACTGGTCGTCAATGAGCATATCGATATGGAAACGCTTGGTGAGCATGGCCGGCATGGGCTTGAACTCATCGAGCGCTTCCAGTTTGAGCATGCGCTTGCCCTGGAAATTGAGCTCGCTGTCGAAGACCACGCGGCAGGCTGTGAGCGTTTGCGGCGTGGGCCAGGCGAGGGTGATGGCTTCGCCGGTAGCGACCCAGGCGCCGTGGTCCTGGCCCTGCCAGTTGCGGTCGATGCCGTCGCGGACGACATCGTGGCTGCATTGGGCATCGCGGGTGACGGCGGGTATTTGCCGCCAGCGGCCGGGGAGCATGACGTCGTCGTCTTCGAGGGTGTTCTGGAGCTCGGCGAGGTGCAGGCGGCCGATGTCACGCGGACTGCACTCGTGGCTGTGGCAGAGTGCGGCTGCGGTGCCGACGGCCTGGCCCATGAGCGCGCAGGTGGCCATGACGCGGGTCGCGCTCATGCCCATGTGGGTGCAGGAGATGTTCCGGCCCGCAAAGAAGAGATTGTCGATATTGCGCGAGTAGAAGCAGCGGTAGGGAATGCCGAAGGGCGTTGGCGGCTTATGGTGGAGACTCTGCGGGCCATTGTTGAAGAAGGCATCGGGGTGGTGGTCGTCGAGGGTCCAGCCGCCGTAGCAGACCACGTCGGGGAAGATACCGCCATTCATGATGTCATTCTGGGTGAGCAGGTGATCGCCGATGAAGCGGCAGCTTTCGCGCTTGCCGGGGAGACTGCCGATCCAGTCCAGCTCGTAGTTGCGGCAGCGGCCATCGGGGTGGTTCTTCATGTATTCCCAGACGCCGTAGGCGATGCGTTTGAGCTCGAAGGCGATGACGTTGGCATCGCCGACGGTGTCGATATTGCCGCCGTATTCGATCCACCAGAAGTTGTTGTTGTCGGGATTGAGCGGGCGGTTTTTGGGGATGGTCTCTTCCGTAAAATGGTAGGCCCAGTCGGGGGCGATGAAAGGCCGGTGCTCGGCGCAGCGGCGCAACTGCAGGAGGATGGAGTTGCCCATGGTGCGGTCGTCATTGCCGACCTGGGTGAAATGCTCGGCAAATTCCTCGGGCGCCTCGCGGCCGATGCGGAAATCCGCGCCGCCGAGGCGGAGAATGCCATCACCGGAGCAATCCGCAAAATAGGTGCCGCTGATCTGATAGGTGCAGTATTCGTTGCCATTCCAGGCCGTGACGCTGCGGATGCGGCCATCGGCGGCGTCTACCGACTGCACGGACGTGTTGAGCAGCAGCGAGATATTCTTTTCGCGGACGACGGCCGAGTAGAGCACGTCGTCCCAGCGGGTGTATCGGCGGAGGGGATTGACGTAGATGTTGTCCAGCTGGATTTCTTCGAGCAGGCCGGTTTCCTTGTTGTTGTCGCCATGCGCGCCCATGATGCCCATGCGTATTTCGCTGGAGGCGTTGCCGCCGAGCACAGGTCGGTCTTGGACCAGGATGACGCTGGCGCCATGGCGGGCGGCGGCGATGGCGGCAAAGAGACCGGCCAGGCCGCCACCGACCACGACTAGGTCGGCGTGGTGGTGACGTGTGCTGATGACGCTGCTATTCTGAGGTGTTTTCATGACGGGGGATATTCCTGTTGTGAGGTGACAAGCGCCCTGCGTGTGAGGGTGGCGATCGCCACGTCGGCGGTCAATGGCGCGCAGAAGTCGACAAACACCCTGTGTGGGCTGGTGTGAGTGGTCAGGCTGTTACTGTATGGCGCGGTGCCGGCGATGCAACGGCGCCCGCAGTATTCGGTCAGTAACCTTCCCGGTGGGGAAAACACCGGTGACAATTTGCAGGAAACCCACGGCCCGCTGCCGCCCAGCCACCCGACCTTGATTTCCGCCGACCTTTGCGGCAGCGGGTTTCATAGTAGTAATCGACAGCAATCGACAGCAATCGACAGCAATCGACAACAATCGACAGCAATCGACAGCAATCGATAGCAATCGACAGCAATCGACGCACGCATCCCTTTGCGGCATCGGTTTCATAGGAGTAACCACCCCGGTGGGGAAAACACCGGTGACAATTTGCAGGAAACCCACGCCAGTCGCCGCCCAGTCATTCGACCTTGATTTCCGCCGACCTTTGCGGCAGTGGGTTTCATAGGAGTCATTGATACCGTGTGGCTCACAGCTCAAGCGAGGTCTGTTTCACGCGCGCGACCTTATAGGATGGGGGCCCCCTACGGTGGGGGGGCTGATTTCAAGAACCGCAGGGAAAATAGTCAAAAACTCGCCCCTTGACAAGCAAAAAAGACGCCGAATAACAGCAAATTGTGGATCAGGATGATTTCAGCTGTCTTGTTCCGGTGATTTGGGTGTTCTTCGTTGTGAGTTTTGGTGAACCGATATCGTCGCTCTGATGCCCGCTTTTTCGCTGCTGTGAGCGACAATGCACCTTAGTCATGTTCCACTTGTGCGTAGGTGGGCGGCGCTTGCGATAACGGCGTATCAATGGCTGACCGATTCAGCACCCGCGGCCATTTTGCCAGCGTGGCTGATGGTCAAACACGCTCGGCGGGGTATACTTATGCGGATCTGGCGCAGTGCCAGTCATCCTGCCGGCCGTGTCGAAGCGGTGGTGGCGGAATGAATGAACCATGCCAACATGAGGTGCAGACAATGACCATCGCGCGCGTCGAAGACTATCATGGCTATCCGGCGATCATGATTGACGGCCGGCCCTATCCGCCGATGATGGCGACAATCCGCACCAATCTGCGCAGCCACTTGGTGATTGACAAGGAGTACTTCCGCGAGCTTGGCGCGGCCGGCGTCAAGCTGTTTTTTCTGATTTGCGACACCGAGTGGCTCAAGCCCGGCGCCTTTGCGCAGTTCCGCGAGGAGGCCGAGGCGTTGCTGGAGGTCGTGCCGGACGCATACATTATTCCGCGCATCGGCCTGCACCCGCCGCTGTCGTGGTTTGCGGAGAATCCCGACGAGCTGGTGACCTACAGCGACGGCAAACACTACCCGACGCTGCTCTACACCGAGTCCTACGAGGCGATGTTGCCGGCGATGTACTCGTTGTCCTCTCAGAAATGGCGCGATGACGCAGGCAGGGCCCTGGCGGAGACCTACGACGCCATCGAAAAACTGCCCTACGCCGATCGCGTGGTCGGCTACTTCCTGGCGGCGGGCAATACCTCCGAGTGGTACTACACCGGAGTGGACCCAACCGCCGATGGTGCCTACAGCGATTTCAGCGCGGCTTTCCGCAAGGAATTCGGCAGCTATCTGCGGGAAAAATACGGCACGGAGGAGCGTCTCCGCGCGCGCTGGCATGACCCGTCGGCGTCCTTTGCGGCGCCGACCGTACCGGCGCCGGCGACGCGCTACTTCGCCTACGGCGTCGAGGGTGCGATGGCGAATCCGCCGAGGCTGTATTCGACGTCGCCGGCGCCCGAGCCTCCGAGCAACGGCACGAACATCGGCGTGTTTCTGGACGTCGACCGGCACCAGGCCACGGCGGATTACTACCGCGCCTGGCACCTCGGCACGGCGAAGAGCGTGGTGCATTTTGCGCGCATCATCAAGGCGAAGTCGGCGGACAAGTTGGTCGGGGCCTTCTACGGCTCATTCGGCTGCACCAATCTCATTGACGGCGGCACCGCCGGCGGCGTGCTGCATATCCTTGATTCCGGCGTGGTGGACTTCCTGGCTGCGCCCGGCGTGTACGAGAACCGTCAGCCCGGCGGCTTCACCGGCCAGCGCGAAATGAACGACTCGTTCCGCCTGCGCAACCGCATGTTCATCGTCGAGGAAGACACGCGCACGCATTTCGAGAACCGCCATTACCAGAATTTGATCGAGATGTTCGACATGACGGACACCTACGGCATCATGAAGCGGGATTTTGGGCGCAATATCTGCGAGGACCTGCAGGCGTGGTGGTTCGATCAGCATGTGGGCGGCGGTCGCTACAAACACCCCGACATCTACGCGCTGATTGCCCGCCAGCAGGAGATCGCGCGTTTTGCCTACAGTCTCGACCGCCGCAAAGGCAGTGAAATCGCGTTCATCTACGACGAGGAGAGCATCCACGTCACTGCGCACTGGGCCAGTCTGGACAGCATCGAAATGACCCGCAATTACGAAATCGCGCATATTGGCGCGCCGGTGGACCAGTATTATCACAACGACATGGCGAATCCGGCCATGCCGGCGTACAAATTGTACGTGTTTTTCAATGTCTATTCGCTGAGTGATCAGGAGCGGCGGGACATCTTGGCCAAGCTCAAGCGCGACCACGCCGTGGCGCTGTGGCTCTACGCGCCGGGTGTCATCAACCCCGATCGCGACCAACAGTTCTCCCACGAGTACTTGAGTGAGCTCACCGGCATGCGCAGCGCCATGCTGCTGGAAAACTGGGGCAGCAAATTCAAGATCAACGGCGATGCGCACCCCGCTTTTGCCGAGCTGGACAAGGGCCAGATCTTCGGCTCACTCGACCGCCGTATGCCCAACAACGTGCGACCAGGCGTCCGCAGCCGCGAAACCAGCAGTTACCCGGTTTTTTATATGGACGACCCGACCGCGCTTACCGCCGCGCGCTTCCTGGGCAATTGCCTGCCGGCGCTGAGTGTGAAGGCGATGGACGGCTGGACTTCGGTGTACTGCGGCGCCAAATTCGTCCGCGCCGAGCTCTACCGCGCCCTGGCGCGCTACGCCGGCTGCCATATCTTCTCCGACGATGGCGATTGCCTCTACGCCAGCCGCAATTTCGTCACCGTACACGCGGCTAACTCCGGGGAAAAATGCCTGCGACTGCCCGCTGTCTGCAGCCCCTACGAGCTCTATGAACGGCAGACCTATGGCGAAGACACCCGCGAAATCCGCTTCAGCATGCTGCGCGGCGAAACCAAGATGTTCTCCCTCGTTGGCAAAGACTAGA
>JAQWBY010000258.1 GCA_028706165.1 Lentisphaeria bacterium
CAGCCATAGACGTACCAAACGTCGTAACGCGATGGGGCTAGGTTCGTGGCCCGGTCAAGGTTGAATATCGCCTTGGAAGGCGCGCCACGGTCGCTGGCCGTCACCTGCACGCTGTAGCTGTTCAGCAGCAAGGCGTCAATGTCGTCCGGACGCTGCCGCAAATGTTGCTCGGTCAGCGTCAGCACCTCGGTATGCCGGCCGGCGACCAGCGCTTGATAGGCGTTGTCCAAAACATTGCTTTCCTGGCGCTGTTGGCATGACGACAGCAGCGGCAGGAAAGCAGCGATAGTCAGCAGAGCCAGGAGAGCGGCACGCCACTGCCTGCCGCGCCCAACGCGGAGCACGGCTGTCATCGCAGAGGTCATCGTTTCATCTCGTTGCATCATGATTTTCCGCTGCTGTTGGTCTGCGCCGCCTGCTGCAGGAGTTCGCGGGCGTGGCTCTGCGCTGCCGCAGACCCACTATCGGCGCCGAGCATGCGCACAATTTCCGCCAGGCGGCCATCGTCGTCCAGACTGGCCACAGCCACCAGCGTGCGATCAGCGACGACGTTCTTGCTGACCTGGTAATGCTGCCGGCCCGCCGCAGCAATTTGTGCCAGATGGGTGATACTGAAGACCTGATGGCGGCTGCCCACCGCCGCCAGTTCCGCCGCGACCCGTATGGCCACTCGCCCACCGACATTGGCATCAATCTCGTCAAAAATCAGAATAGGCACTTTATCCGCGTCACTCAAGACGGTCTTGATCGCCAGCATGACGCGGGCCATCTCGCCACTACTGGCAATCGCCTTCAGGGGCTGCATGTCCTCGCCGACATTGGGTGCGAAGGCGTACTCCACCGCATCCGCCCCGCTGGCGCCAACAGGCGCCGCCGAGACTTGGATGGCGAAGGCCGCCTTGGCAAAACCAAGGCTCTGCAACTTGTCCTCAATGGCCTTGGCTAGACCGGTCGCAGCGGCGTGACGACCGGCGCTGAGTTCCGTACAGGCGACCAAAAAGGCCTGCTGCTGCTCTTTCTCGCGTTCTTGGAGTTTTCTGATGGCGTCGCTGCGGCCGCGGATGCGCCCGAGCCGTTCGCGGATGCGCCCGGCCGTGGCCAGCACTTCCGAGAGCGACCCGCCATATTTGCGCTTGAGTTTCTGCACCAGGTCCAGACGCTCCTCAAGTTGCTGAAAGGCTTCTTCGTCCAACTCGAGGCCGCCGGCGTAGTCGGCCAAGTCCACGCAAAGTTCCTGGATGCTCTCGGAAATTCGTCCCAGCTCGGCCGCGAAAACTTCGCCGCGGGCGGCGTCAATCTGCTCAATCTCCCGCAGCAATCGCAGGAATCCCCCGAGCTGATCAACCACCGACCCGTCATTTTCGGCGAGGCCATCACGGCATTGCGTCACCAGCTCGAGCAGGCGTTTCGCGTGCGTGGCCATGCGATAGCGCTCAACCAGTTCCGCCTCTTCATCTTCACGCAGCTCGGCCTGCTCAATTTCCTTGAGCTGATGCGCGAGCAACTCGATGTCTTCCGGCGCCATGCCCTCCGCACGCAGCGCGGCCATCTCCCGCCGGATGGCCAGCAGCGCCTCGTGCAGCTGCCGGCAGTGCTGGACCTGTTGCTGCAGGCCGGCGTAGGTGTCCAGTAAGGCCAGCTGGCGACTCGGCTGCAGCAAGGTCTGGTTGTCGTGCGGACCATGAATATCAATGAGCATCTCGCCGATTTCCCGCAGGAAACCCGCCGTCACCGCCGCACCATTCACGTAGGCCCGGCTGCCATTTTCGGTCAACACCCGCCGGATGAGCAGCTCGCCGTCCTCGCAGGGCGGCAACGCTGCCGCCTGCAGACTCTCTTCAAGCTGATGCCGCAGCTGCTCGTCGCCGCCGTCAAGCATAACGATCCCGGAAACCTCGCAGGTCTTGGCGCCGCGACGGATGCTGCCCGGCGTCGCCCGCCCCCCCGCAAGCAGCTGCACCGCGCCAATGATCAGCGATTTGCCGGCGCCAGTCTCGCCCGTGATGGTGTTCAAACCAGGGCCGAACTCCAAGTCAAGTTCCTGCACCAACGCAAAATTGCAGATATGAAGTGAGCTTAACACAGGTACTCAAAAAGGGGAATGAGGGTGGGCAGTCAGGCGTGGCCTACGCAGGCCCGCGGCACGAAAAGTTACGCATCCAATATAAGCGCTTTTCAAGGCCGGACAATGACCGACCGTCGAATTGATCACACACCAGTAATCGGTCAGTGCACACCCCGGAGGGGAAAACACCGGGGACAAGTTGCAGGAAACCCACGGCCAGTCGCCGTCCAGCCCTTCGGCCTTGATTTCCGCCGCCCTTTACGGCAACGGGTTTCATAGGAGCCATTGATATTGGATGCACGACATGCTTCTCTCCAGTGCGGTGAGTCTGGACGTGCCTGGCCAATGTGGCGCCCTCCGGGCGCAATTCCAAGTTGCTGTCACACCCCGGGTTGCGGCGCCCTCCGGGCGCCTCACCCGGGGATATGCATGGTACGGCCCTCCGGGCCGAACTTGGCCGATCTGGCATTTTATTGCCGCGAAGCGGCAGAAGCGCTGAAAGCGCGAAATATACCAGCCCACGGCAAGCACGCTGAAAGCGTGCGCCGCCCTGGGTAGAGCGCCAATGACGACCGTGTTCCTCGGCCTCTTTGGCCCCAGTCGGCGAAGCTGACTGGGGCCAAAGAGGCAATGGAACCTGAGATTTCCGCCGACCTTTGTGGCTGCGGGTTTCATAAGAGTAACCACCCCGGTGGGGAAAACACCGGGGACAATTTGCAGGAAACCCACGGTCAGTCGCCGCCCAGCCCTTCGGCCTTGATTTCCGCCGCCCTTTACGGCAACGGGTTTCATAGGCGCCATTGATATTGGATGCACGGCATGCCTCTCTCCGGTGCGGTGAGTCTGGACGTGCCTGGCCAATGTGGCGCCCTCCGGGCGCAATTCCAAGTTGCTGTCACACCCCGGGTTGCGGCGCCCTCCGGGCGCCTCACCCGGGGATATGCATGGTACGGCCCTCCGGGCCGAACTTGGCCGCCCTGGGTAGAGCGCCAATGATGACCGTATTCCTCGGCCTCTTTGGCCCCAGTCGGCGAAGCTGACTGGGGCCAAAGAGGCAATGGAACCTGAGATTTCCGCCGACCTTTGCGGCTGCGGGTTTCATAGGAGTAACCACCCCGGTGGGGAAAACACCGGGGACAAGTTGCAGGAAACCCACGGTCAGTCGCCGCCCAGCCATTGGACCTTGATTTCCGCCGCCCTTTGCGGCAGCGGGTTTCATAGGCGCCATTGATACGCCATTATCGCCAGCGCCGCCCACCTACGCCCGAGTGGGACATGACTACGGCGGATTGTCGCTCACAGCTGCGAAAAAGCGGGCATCCCTGCGACGAGATCGCTTCACCGAAACTCACAACGAAGAATACCCAAATCACTACTAACAAGACAGCTGAAATCATCCTGATCCACAATTTGCTGTTATTCGGTGTCTTTTTTGCTTGTCAAGGGGCGAGTTTTTGACTATTTTTCCTGCGGTTCTTGAAATCAGCCCCCCCACCGTAGGGGGCCCCCATCCTATATGGTCGCGCGCGAGACAGACGTCGCTTGTGCTGGAGACCACCCAGTATCAATGGCCGACCGATTACACACGCCACCACAAAAGTAAATGCGCCGCTGAATACCCCCCCCCCCTCGGGAGCGTATGCCCACGCACCGCACCCGCGCCGACCGGCATCAGTGCCACGCCGACTTTTTCTCGCCCCGGCGCCTTTATCCACCGCTCTTTGACGATTATCTTGTGCCCTGCCCATCACCTCCCACGCCGACCAACAGCAGCAGGACCGCGCGACCATGACCAGAGACGACGCCCAACAACGCATCGACCAACTCCGCCGGGACCTCTGGCGCCACAACCGCCTCTACTACGTCGACGCCCGCCCCGAAATCAGCGACCGGGACTACGACGTCCTCATGGAGGAACTGCAGGGGCTCGAACGGGACTTCCCGGAGCTCATCACCGCCGACTCGCCGACGCAGCGCGTCGGCGGCGAGCCCATCGCCGGCTTCGTCACCCGCCGGCACGGCACTCCCATGCTCAGCCTTGATAACACCTACAGCCCGGGCGAAATCCGACGCTTCCACGACTATGTCATGCGCGGCCTCCGCGGCGAAACGCCGACCTACACCATCGAACCGAAGGTGGACGGCGTCAGCATCGCCGTTCGCTATGTCGCCGGCGTCTTCAATCTGGCGCTGACCCGCGGCAACGGCATGGAAGGCGACGATGTCAGCGCCAATCTCAAAACCATCCCCTCCCTGCCCCTGCGCCTGAGCTGCACAGAGCCGCCGCCGCTCTTCGAAGCCCGCGGCGAAGTCTTCATGAGCCGGGAGGGCTTCCGGCGCCTGAACGAACGCCGCGGCGCAGCCGGCGAAGAGCCCTTCGCCAATGCCCGCAACGCCACGGCCGGTACCCTGAAGCAACTCGACTCGCGGATCGTCGCCCAACGCCCGCTCGACATCGTCTTCTACGCCCAGGGTGAACTCGACGGCGTCGACATCGGCAGCCAGCAGGAACTCCTCAAGACTTTCAATGCCTTCGGTCTCAAAACTCAAGCCTGGCTGCGCATTGCCCACGACTTCGCTGGCATCATCGCCGCCATCGACGAACTCCAGAGCTCACGCCATGATTTGCCTTACGATATCGACGGCGCGGTCATCAAAGTCGACAGTTTCAGCCAGCGCGAAGTCCTCGGCATGACCGCGAAAGCCCCCAGCTGGGCCCGCGCCTACAAATACGCCGCCGAACAACGCGAAACTACCCTGCGGGACATCACCATCCAGGTCGGCCGCACTGGCGTGCTCACCCCCGTCGCCGAGCTCGAGCCAGTCGCTCTCGCCGGTTCCACCATCAGCCGCGCGACTCTCCACAACGAAGACGAAATCGCCCGCAAGGACATCCGCATCGGCGATACCGTCGTCATCGAAAAGGCCGGCGAGGTCATCCCCGCCGTCGTGTCGGTCGTCATGCCCAAACGCCCCGCAGACGCCCGCCCATTCAATTTTTACGATCACATCCAGGGCCACTGCCCGTCCTGTGGCGAAGCGATCTCCCGCGACCCGCAATTCGCGGCCTGGCGCTGCACGAATCTCCAATGCCCGGCGCAAAGCGTCCGCCGCGTGGAATACTTTGCGGCCCGCAACGCGATGGACATCGAGGCCCTCGGTGGCGTGGTCGCCGAAGCGCTGGTCGTGCAGGGGCTGGTCCGAGAACCACTGGATATCTTCGAGCTCAAGGAAGCGGACCTGGCCACCCTGAACCTCGGCACCGATAACGAACCACGGCTCTTCGGCGCCAAAAATGCCGCCAAGCTCATGGCGGCCGTGCAACGCGCGCGCGACCTGCCGCTGGAAAACTGGCTGCAGGCCATCGGCATCCCCGAAGTCGGCAAGGCCACGGCCTTCCATATCGCCAGGACCCACCGCGATATCTTTGAAGTCGCCACGTCGCCCACCCTACAGGCGCTCCTGGACATCATGGACGGGCAGGACAAAAACACCGGTGGCAACCACCGCAGCGCCAGTACCGCCACGGCGCAGGACGCGGCGCTAGGCGATCTCTTCGCCTTCGCTGAACAACGCCAGGCGATACCAGACCGATCACGCACTGAGTGGCTCGAACGCCTGCAGGCCTTGGGCCTGCTTAAGCCCAGTAGCGGCGCCGGCAACGGCTTCGTCACCACTGTCATCGGCCCCAA
>JAQWBY010000259.1 GCA_028706165.1 Lentisphaeria bacterium
ATTTACACTGATTGAGTTGCTGGTCGTCATTGCCATCATTGCCATTTTGGCGGCCATGCTCCTGCCGGCTTTGAGCAAGGCCCGGGAAAAGGCCCAGCAGACATCCTGCACCAACAACATGAAGCAGCTGGGCGTGGCGACAACCATGTACGTCAACGATGGTGGGCGGAGTATGCGTTTCCCGGTCTCCGGTTGCTCATCTGGCTATGGTTGGGTGGCCGGTACACTCGTTGCTGGAACCACCAGTAAGTACGATTTCGATGTCGAGGGCGGTGCACTCTTTAAGTACGTGGGCGACGCAGAGGTCTATATCTGCCCGTCAGACCCTTCTGATCAGGAGTGTTGCTATTCGTTGAACAGCATCATCGGCGGCCAGAAAGTCAGCTTCGTCAAAAATGTCTCGACGGTACCGGTCTTCCTGGAGGAGAACGGCAGCGACGACGGCAATTTCAGTGTTCGGAATACGTATGACTCAACCACGAAGACCTACACTCTCACGCCCACGGACAGTAATTCGGTCGCCACGGACCGCCACAACGAGTTCGCCAACTACGTCTTCGTTGACGGCCATGTGGCCTCCCACAAATGGACCAAGCTGGAGATGATGCGCAAATGCCTGGAGGTCAAGCCCGGCCTGAAGATTGTCGACGGGGAGTAAGCGCTCAGACCTGCCGAATAAAACTCATCCCCCTTTGCGCCTGGTGCAGGCTTACAAGCCGGCACCAGGCGTTTTTGTTGTGCGGGAAGTGGCGGGGCTGAAGCCGTCGGCTGTCCGTTTGCTTACATCAAGCTTCTGGGGTCGACATCGAGGTAGACATCGACGCCTTTGGGAAAGCTTTGGCTGACGACTTGCGGGCGCAGCAGCGCCACGAGTTTGAGGACGTTGCCGCCACGCAGCTGCAGTTGGAAGCGGTAGTAGGTCTTGACCTTGGACAACGGTGCCGGCATGGGACCGATGATCTGAACCGCCGGCTCCAGTAGCGGCTGAATGCCTTGGTGAAACTTTTCCGCAGTATCGGCGGCGAGAGCTTCGTCCTGGCTGCGGAAATGGACGATGACCATGTGGGAGCAGGGCGGGAAGTCCAGCATTTTGCGGCTGGGCAATTCTTCGGCATAGAAAGCCTTGAAGTCGTGTTTGAGGGCGGCTTGCAGGGCAAAGTGGTAGGGCGTGTAGGTCTGGACGACGACGTGGCCGGCGCAGTCGCCGCGGCCGGCGCGGCCGGCTACCTGGGTGATGAGCTGGAAGGTCCGCTCGCCGCTGCGAAAATCCGGCAGGTGCAGCTGGCTGTCGGCCTGGATGACGCCGACCAGCGTCACATTGGGGAAGTCTAGGCCTTTGGCAATCATCTGCGTGCCGACCAAGATGTGAATGCGGCCTGCGCGAAAGGCGTCGAGCACTTTTTTATAGGAGTCCTTGGTCGTCATGGTGTCTGAGTCCATGCGCGCAATGGTCGCTTGCGGATAGAGGGCGTGGAGAATCGTCTCAATTTTTTCCGTGCCGACGCCGGTGTAGCGGATTTCTTTGCTTTGGCACTGCGGACATACGTCTGGCGCGGCGAGTTGCACGCCGCAGAGGTGGCAGATGAGCTGGGCGGCTTTGCGGTGGTAGGTGTAGGCGGTACTGCAGTTGTCGCAGGTGGCGACGTAGCCGCATTTTGGGCAGAGCATTTGCGTGGCGTAGCCGCGGCGGTTCAGCAGCAGCATGATCTGTTCGGCCTTGTGCAGGCGGTCGAAGATCAGCTCTTTGAGGCGCTTGGAGAGCAGTTGCGCCTGGCCGGCCAGTGCCGCTTCCTCGGCCATGTCAATGAGCTCCACGGCCGGCATGGCGCTGGCGTCGACCCGTTCTGGCAGCTCGACCAGCTGGTAGCGGCCGACTTCGCAGTTGTAGTAGGATTCCAACGACGGCGTCGCTGAGCCCAGCACCACGGTGGCCTTCTCGCGTTTGCCGCGCACGACTGCGACATCGCGGGCGTTGTAGCGCGGCGATTCTTCCTGCTTGTAGCTGCTTTCGTGCTCTTCATCGACCACGATCAGGCCGAGTTTGCGGAAGGGCGCGAAGAGTGCGGAGCGGGCGCCGACGGCGATACGCGAGCGGCCCTCGTTGATGCGCGTCCATTCGTCAAAGCGCTCGCCATCGCTCAGACCGCTGTGGAGGACGCTGACCAGGTTGCCGAAGCGCTGGCGGAAGCGGTCGCAGGTCTGCGGGGTGAGGGATATTTCCGGCACCAGGACGATGGCGTCCTGGCCGCGCTGCAGGCAGTGATGGATGGCCTGCAGGTACACTTCGGTTTTGCCGCTGGCAGTGACGCCGTGGAGGAGAATGACTTGCGCGTCGCCGGCGTCCTGTGAGGCGTTGATGTGTTCCAAGGCGGCCTGCTGGCCGGCAGTGAGCTGTCGGGCGCTGTCGGGCTGGATCAGATCATCGTGGAAGGGATCGCGGTCCACCACCCGTTTTTCCTTGATGAGCCAGCCGTGCTTACAGAGCGTGTTGATGATGGCGGCGCTGACGTCCGCTTCGTTTTGCAACTCCTGCAGGGGCTTGGCGCCATGGCGGTGCAAGTACTTGATGGTTTCCTGCTGTTTCTCAGTCAAGGCCGCAAAGTCGTCACCAAAATTGGCGGCGCGGAGTGCGAGTGAGACGAAGATCACTTGCTTGTGTTTCATGGCGCCGCTGCGGACCACTGCCGGCATTAGCGCCCTTACGGCGTGTTCCTTGGGGCAGCAGTAATACATTGCGATCCACTCGGCCAGCCCCAGCAGATGTGCGGGGATTTGCTCGTTCTGCTTCTCCAGCGCGATAATGGGCTTAAGCTCGCCTTGGTGGCTGCTTTGCGTGGCGACCGACACCACGAAGCCGCTGCGTTCGCTGTGTCCAAAGGATACCCGCACACGGCTGCCGGCACGGACCTGCTTGGCCAGCGCCGGCGGAATCGCGTAATCAAAGCCCTTGTCCAGAGACAGATTGAAGATGACGTGTGCCACCCGTGGTGACTGTGGGGTTACCAGATCGCTGTGGCCGTTACTGTTCTGTGGTCCGTTGTGCATGGCGTCCAAATGTAATGCCGATTGGCCCCTGCTCAACGCCACCGCCGGCACATCGCCGACAAAAGCGGTAATCGGTCACCCATTGAGAATTGAGCCATAGAGCTTCTGGCTGAGTCAGACGTGCCCGTTTCCCAGGCCGCGAAGCGGCAGAAGCGCTGAAAGCGCGAAACATACCAGCCCAGGGCAAGCACGCTGAAAGCGTGCGCCGCCCTGGGGACAACGGCGACCATGTTCGTGTTCTTCGGCCCTTTTGGCCCCAGTCGGCGAAGCTGACTGGGGCCAAAGGGGCAATGGAACTCACTTGCTTACCTGGGATTGACATCGGCGGCATGTTTGGCCGCCATTATCAATGGGTGACCGATTACCAAAAGCGAATGCCGGCAGCGGACTTCTGTGCCGCTGCCGGCATTCATCGTGAAACTCAGGCTCAATTGACCGTGGGTTACACCAGGCCCTGATCGAGCATCGCTTTGGCAACTCTGATGAAGCCGCTGATGTTGGCGCCCATCATGTAGTTGCCGGGTTGGCCATATTCTTCGGCCGTGTCTGCGCAGGTCTGGTGAATTTTGACCATGATCTGGTGCAGGCGGTCTTCGACTTCGTCGCGTCCCCAGGATAGCCGCATGCTGTTCTGACTCATTTCCAGGCCGGAGGTGGCTACGCCGCCGGCATTGGATGCCTTGCCCGGCGCGTAGAGGACTTTGTTGGCCAGGAAGAGATCAATCGCCTCTGGTGTCGACGGCATATTAGCGCCCTCGCAGACCAGGCGGCAGCCGTTCTTGACCAAGGTTTCGGCGTCGGCGGCAGTGATTTCATTCTGGGTGGCGGAGGGGAAGGCGCAGTCGCAGGGGATGTCCCAAGGGCGCAGATCGCCGTGGTATTCGGCGCCGTATTTCTCGGCATATTCCTTAATACGGCCGCGACGGCGGTTCTTGAGCTCCTTGACGAAGTCGAGCTTCTCCTCGTCAAAGCCGTCTTTGTCATAGACGGTGCCATTGGAGTCAGACAGCGAGACGACCTTCGCGCCCAGCTGGTGAAGTTTTTCGACGGTGTACTGCGCGACATTGCCGGAGCCCGAGACTGCGCAGGTCTTTCCGGCAAAACTTTCGCCGCGGGTTTTGAGCATTTCTTCGGCGAAGAACACCGAGCCGTAACCGGTGGCTTCTGGACGGATCAAGGAGCCGCCCCAGCCGAGGCCCTTGCCGGTGAGCACGCCGGTGAATTCGTTGGTCAGGCGTTTGTACTGGCCGAACATGTAGCCGATTTCACGGCCGCCGACGCCGATGTCGCCGGCGGGAACGTCGGTGTCCGGGCCGATATGACGGAAGAGCTCGGTCATGAAGGACTGGCAGAAGCGCATGACTTCGCGGTCGGATTTGCCCTTGGGATCGAAATCTGCGCCGCCTTTGCCGCCGCCCATGGGCAGGGTAGTCAACGCGTTCTTAAACACCTGCTCGAAACCGAGAAAGCGCAGGATGCTGGGCGTAACGCTGGGATGAAAACGCAGGCCGCCTTTGTAGGGGCCGATTGCGCTGTTGAATTCAATGCGGTAACCGCGATTGACGTGGACGCGTCCCTGGTCATCTTCCCACGGTACCCGGAACATGATCTGCCGCTCGGGCTCGACCAGGCGTTCCAGTATGCCATTGTCACGAAACTCGGGGTGCGCCTCCAATGCCGGAATCAGAGTGTACAAAACCTCTTTTACCGCCTGCAGAAATTCTGCCTGGCCGGGATTCCGAGCTTCTACGGTCCGAACCACCTGCTCTACATACTGCTTCATTGTCGTCCTTTCACCATGGTGACTTTACCGGGATGGAGACGCAGGCACAAAAAAAGCGAGCCCCCGGTCGTGGTCTCGCTCTGGCTACCTGCTTGTCTCAGTCATCAAGACCGGAGTATGAATATATGTAAAAATCTCACAAAATCAAGGTGTCAATTCATGAAGAAACACGATTTTCTTGGATTAAACATGACAAATCAGTCATCCAATGACGTATTATGGTAACAGATGTCGTTTCGTGTTATTTATTGTACTCTCCTGACGGGAAGGCCGCACATATACGTAAGAGGCAGATCGGTCCGCATAAGCAGACTGCCAGTTTGTTTCCCAGAAAAAAAATGGCTTTTGGCGGCAGCTGGTTTGACGACCGGGCATTGGCAGTCCATATTAATGCTTCGTTTTCCACACGCCTGTATGGTGGCTGTAGCTCAGTTGGTTAGAGCGCCTGGTTGTGGCCCAGGAGGTCGCCGGTTCGAACCCGGTCAGCCACCCCATCCATATACGCCCCGCGATTCGCCTGAACCGCGGGGCGTTTTTCGTTCTGCCACCGGGAGGGGCGTGGGACATAAGTCGACCCAGGGGCGACTGGCGGTTCGGTCAGCTGCGTTTTTGGGCGCCCCAAAGGGCGCCCCACAGGACGACCAACCATGACAGGTGTGTCGGGGCGAGCCGGCGGTCGCCCCACGGTGCCAGTCGGCGAGTGCCTGGTGCGGACACGCGGGTCTTCCCTGCGGCCAAGTTCGGCCCGGAGGGCCGCACCATGCGTAACCCCGGGCGAGGCGCCCGGAGGGCGCCGCAGCCCGGGGTAGGACGACAACATCGTTCTAGAGAGTTATCGATTGGTGTGAGATAATAACTAAGTATTTGTGAAAATCATTCTGTTAGCAGTCGTCTGAAAGGA
>JAQWBY010000260.1 GCA_028706165.1 Lentisphaeria bacterium
CCTGAGGTGAAAAAGGTGAATGCGTAATATAGTTGGCGATGGCTTGAAAGTCATGGCCGGGGGAACAGACTGAGCATCGGGGCTGTCCAAAGCGCGCATTGCCCTATTCGTGTGTTGAGCGGGTTCGTGAAGAGTGATATGCTCACATATTTGCGCGTGTGCGGGTGTTTTTTCGGAAAAAGACAGGATACTACACGAGCGAGCCGGAATGTCCGTGCTTGCGAATGAGATGGCTGCGGCTGTCGGAAGGGAGATCATGTTCAAGAAGAAGCGACTGATTTGTCTGTTAGGTGGGTTGCTGCTGTGCTGTGGCCTGAGTGGCGTTTGGGCGCAGACGGCGCCGGAGAAGGCCTTTGGGGTGACTGCGGCGTTGCTGCGCGATAGCGGTGGCCAGGCCATGCTTGAGCTGCAGTTTACGATCGCGGCCGATGCGTATCTGTATGAGGATGCCATGGACTTGACTCTGCCGGAGGGGGTGGTGGCGACGCTGGTTGCGGGGCCGGAGCCGGTGGTGAAAGAGGGCGAAGAGTCGCGTGTTTTTCTGCAGAGTTTCAGTCAGCGGTATCGCCTGACGGGTGACGTGTCCGAGCCACTGGAGCTTGGCGTGCACTATCAGGGCTGTAGCAAAGGCGTGTGTTTCATGCCGGAGACGGTGGCTTTTGCCCTGACCTTTGCGGGCGCGTCGGCGCGAGTTGAAGCGAAGCCGACGGAACTGCCGGCGGACGACCGGGTGCTGGCCTGGCAGCGGCAGGCCGATGGTTTTGCGGTGCTGGGCACGGCTACGGGCTACATGGATAAAGACGCGTTTCTGGGCTGGTTGCGGCAGGCCGAGTCTGGCGCGGCGGCTGAGGAGCAGCTGCTTGACCGGGTGCTGGCGCGCTATGGCCTGCTGGTGGCGGCGCTGTTGATCATTCCATTGGGTTTCATGCTCAACCTAACGCCTTGCGTACTGCCGATGATACCGATCAATCTGGCGATCATCGGTGCCGGTGCGGCTGCCGGCGACAAGAAGAGCCGTGGCTTCATGCTTGGCGGTATGTACGGCCTGGGCATGACCATCGTGTACGGTGCCATTGGCGTGGTGGCGGTGCTTACCGGCGCGCGTTTCGGGGCGATCAACTCCTCGCCGTGGTTTAATTTTGGGGTGGCGGTGGTTTTTGCGGTGCTGGCGTTGTCGATGTTCGACGTGTTCGTTGTGGACTTTTCGCGTTGGCGGTCGGGGCGTTTTGGCGATGTCGAGGGTGGCCGGGCCTTTGGCGCCTTCCTGCTTGGCGCGCTGGCGGCCCTGCTGGCCGGCGCCTGCGTGGCGCCGGTGCTGATTTGGGTGTTATTGCTGGCGGCCGACCTCTTTGGCCGCGGCAATTGGGTTGGGTTGTTTCTGCCTTTCCTGCTGGGCATTGGCATGGCTTTGCCGTGGCCGATCCTTGGTGCGGGTATGGGCAAGATGCCCAAGCCGGGCGCATGGATGGAGCATATCAAGCACGTCTTTGGGGTGCTGATCATTGGCGCGGCGCTGTACTACGGTTGGCTAGGCGTGGCGCTGCTACGGACAGGTGCAGGTGCAGGCGATGCGGTGCAGACGTCGGCATCCGTGCCTGCGGGTTGGCTGAGTGACTTGCCGGCGGCGATGACGGTCGCCGAGACGGAAAACAAGCTGCTCTTCCTGGATTTTTGGGGCGTGAGTTGCAAGAGTTGCGCGGCGATGAAGCGCACGACTTTCAAGGAAGCTGAGGTGATTGCGCACATGGGCGATTGGGTGAAGGTGGCAGTGCAGGCGGATGACATGAATGACCCGTTGTTGCAGGCCATCTTGAAGCGTTACGAGGTCATAGGCCTGCCGACTTACGTGCTGATGCGTCGGGAGTGACGGCAGATGCTTGACGATGTGACCAGAATGAGGCGGTTGCCCGTGGCCATGCCGGTGGCGGCCATCAATCGCCGGCTTGGGCGGCGTAAAGACGCCCAAGTTGTTTCCGCTGTTCAGGAAGCGCAGCTCACGCAATGGATGGCCGAGGCCTTTGTGCAATGCCGTCCAGTGGGCGTCTTTGGCTGCTTGGCGATTGTGGACAATGATGGTCACAAGGTTACATTAAGCGACGCGTCGGTCATAGAGAATGACGGCGTGGCGCGATTGTTGGCGCAGTGTCAGTATGCGTGGTTGGCGGCGTCGACTATTGGCCCGGAGCTGGTGGCGCTGGTCAATCAGGCGCTGGCGGCCGGCGATGGCGCAAAAGCCGTGGTAGCCGATGCGGTTGGCAGCGAAACGGTTGAAGCCGCCATGGATGTCCTGCAAAACTACGCCGGGACCACCTTGCGGCGGCGCGGCTGGCAGCTGTCTAGCAAGCGTTTTTCCGTGGGCTATGGCGGTTGGGCTTTGTCGGCGCAGGCGCAGTTTTTTGCGTGGCTGCCACTGGCTGACATGGGCTTGCGGCTGACGCCGAGCGCGATCATCGAACCGGAGAAGACGATAACGGCTATTGCCGGCATTCGCAGCTCCTGAGCATACGGCAGCAGGCGCCTGAACAACAGTGACACTGCCTTGTAACCCGAAGAACGGAGAGAGTATGACAGGCGACGCATTCAAGGCATTAGTGAACGAACAGGTGCTGATTTTGGACGGCGCGACCGGCACGGAGCTGAGCAAGCGCGGTATGCCGGCGGGCGTCTGCCCGGAGTTGTGGGTGCTGGAGCATCCCGAGGCCATTCGTGGGGTACAGAGCGACTACGCGGCGGCGGGTTCGCGCTGCGTGTACGCGCCGACATTTGGCGGCAACCGCTGCAAACTGGCTGAATTTGGTCGCGAGGAAGACGTCGTGGCGATCAATCGCGATTTGGCGCGGCTATCCCGTGCAGCGGCGCCGGGCTGCCTGATTTTCGGCGACATGGCGCCGACGGGGCAGTTCATTGAGCCGGTTGGCGATCTGGCATTTGAGGACGCCGTGGCGATTTACCGTGAGCAGGCCGAAGGGCTGCTCGCTGGTGGCGTGGACGGCTTTGTAATTGAAACGATGATGGACATTCAGGAAACCCGTGCGGCAGTGCTGGCCGTGCGCGAGCTCTGCGACCTGCCCATCATGGTGACGATGACATTTGAGAAGGGGCAGCGGACATTGACGGGCAACGACCCGGTGTCGGCATTGATTACCCTGCAGGCGCTGGGTGTCAGCGCTTTTGGCTGCAACTGCTCCATGGGACCGGAGGGCATGCTGGAGATTATCCGCCTGCTTAAGCCCTTCGCTCGCGTGCCGCTGATTGCCAAGCCCAATGCCGGTCTGCCGCAATGGCAGGACGGGCGGACGGTGTTCAGCATGGGCGCGGCGGCTTTCGGGGCGTTCGGGCCGGAATTTTTGGCGGCCGGTGCCGGCATTCTCGGCGGCTGTTGCGGGACGACGCCGGAGCATATTAGCAGCCTGGCCAATGGCCTTGCCGGATTGCGCCCGCCGGCGGTTGGCGCCGCGCATGGCGCTTGCGTGAGCTACGCTCGCGGCTATCGCGAGCTAAGCCGCCAGGCGCCCTTTGCGGTGATTGGTGAGCGCATCAATCCGACCGGCAAGAAGGCGTTGCAGGCGGAGTTGCGCGAGGGCAAATTTGATTTGGTGTCGCGTTACGCTGACGAACAGATTGCTGCCGGCGCGGCGCTGCTGGACGTCAATTTCGGTTTATCGGGCATTGACGAGCTGGCGATGATGCGCGAGGGCGTGGCCATGCTTGCGCGGGACTACGCGGCGCCTTTGTGCGTAGACACCACGCGCGCGGATGTCGCCGAGGCGGCTCTGCGTTGCTATCCCGGCCGCGCGCTGTTTAATTCCATCTCGGCGGAAAAGGACCGGCTGGAGAAAGTCCTGCCGGTGGCCGCCAAGTACGGTGCCATGCTGGTACTGCTGCCGGTAACCGACGAGGGGATTCCGGCAACGTTGGCGGAGCGCATTGCCGTCATCAAACGCATTTTTGCCGAGGCGCAGAAGTATGGCTACAGCAAGGACGACGTCTGCGTGGACGGCCTGGTGATGACGGTGTCGGCCAGTCCCGAAGCCGCCGAGTTGACGCTGGGGCTCGTAGAGTGGTGTGCTCGCGAATGGGGCGTGAACTGCGTCTGCGGGCTGTCCAACGTGAGTTTTGGGTTGCCGCGTCGCGATTTGATCAACCGGGCTTTTCTGGGCATGGCCATTGGTCGTGGCCTGAATATGGCGATCGCCAATCCCATGCTGGCGGACATCATGGAGACCGTTGCGGCGGGCGACGTCCTCTGCGGCCGCGATGTGCGCATGCAGGGATATCTCGGCCGTTATGGAAACAGCGAGGGCGGCGGGGCGCCGGCTCCTGCGGCTGCGGGTTCGGCGGCGGCCTTGACGCCCGAGGATGCGGTGCGCAAGGCGTTGCTGGCTGGCGATGTCGCCGGCATTGCCGGGGCGATCAGCGCCTGTATCCAGGCCGGTAGCAGCGCCGACCGCATAGTCAACGACATACTAATTCCGGGTATATCCGATGTCGGCGATCGCTTTGAGCGCAAGGACTTCTTTCTGCCGCAGCTGATCATGAGCGCGGATGCCATGCGCGTAGGCATGGACTACCTGACGCCCTTGCTGCAGCAGGATGGCGTCGCGGCCAAACCGCTGGGACGGATGATCCTGGCGACGGTCAAGGGCGATATCCACGACATCGGCAAGAATATCGTGGCGCTGATGCTGCGTAATTACAACATCGACGTGCTGGATCTCGGCAAGGACGTACCCGCCGAGCTGATCCTGGACACGGCGGCGAGGGAGGGCATCACTCTCATTGGCCTGTCGGCACTGATGACCACGACCATGGGCGAGATGAAGAATGTCGTCGAAATGGCCGCCAAGCGGGGCATGAACTCGCTGCGCTTCGTCGTTGGCGGCGCCGTCGTTGACGAGAATTTTGCCCAGAGTATCGGCGCGTATTACGCGAGTGATGCCCTGGCGACGGTGAAAATTGTCACCAAACTCCTGAAATGACGCGTGACGGTCTGCCGTTTTTTTATCCGCAGATTACGCAGATTCACACAGATTTTTTGAGGGTGGGATTGGTAGGGTAAAGCAGTACCGACACTTTTTTCGCAGCTTGGTGCGGATTAACGCCGCAGAATAACGCTTTTTTCTATCCACAGATTCCACAGATTGACGCAGATTCTTTATTGGGGTGGTGGTGTAGGGGGGCCTGAGCCCATAAGCGTTAAGTTGTTTCAAGCAATCTCAACTTTGCCACCCAAAATTCAGAATTTTAGGAGGGGAAAGAGTCATCGGGCAGTCATTGATATCTGTTGTCCCTGCGGCCTTTTTGACCGTTCTGCCGCAGATAACCTCATCCCGGTGGTATTTGAGCGCTGAAGGCGCGATCTATGATAGCCCAGGGCAAGCGACGCCGAAGGCGGCGCGGCGCCCTGGGTAGAGCGCCAGTATTGTTCGTGTTCCTCGGCCTCTTTGGCCCCAGTCGGCGAAGCTGACTGGGGCCAAAGAGGCAATGGAACGATATGTCTTCCCTTTGCTGTACCTGCGCCCTGCACGGTGTTGATGTAGGTCGCCCCTACAGGGCTCCTTTCGGATAGGACTCCTACCCAGGGCGACGCGCCCTGGGCTTTCTCCTATGAAACCCGTTGCCTGATTAGCCCCCCATATGTATGGTTCACCACCATCCAAAAAACGTTAATTTTTGCATTTTAATAAAATTAAATCACTTGTTACCAATGCTTTGTGACTTTTATCACC
>JAQWBY010000261.1 GCA_028706165.1 Lentisphaeria bacterium
GACGGGGGGGATGATGCCGTTGGGGCGCATGGGCACCAGGGGGAGTGGCGTGCCGCTTTCGGGGGTGAGGGTGGCATTGAGGACCTTGAGCTGAGTGGTGGCGAAGGGCTGCTCAATGAAACTGTCAGGCTGTAGCTCTTTGAGGCGCTGTCCGATGTGGTTGGCGGCCTGCTGGAATTCGCTGGTGCCGCTGAGGCGGTGGGGTGTCTGGGTCAGGGTGCGACAGTCCTTGACAAAGGACTCGGGCAGAGATTGCGCGGTGCAGATGGCGACAGTGAGTACGGCGGCGATGCCAATGATCAGTTGTGATGTTGAGAAAGCTCGCATAGTTGGTTATTATCCCTTTGTCGTCCCTACTGGATCTCTTGCCTGGTCCTGGTGCTTTCGCGCCGGGAGCGTTTTTTTATATAATTTTGAGCCTGACGCCGGCCGTGGCCGTGGTTGGCTGAGTGATGTGCAGTACTTGCTGGCGGTCTGCGGTTTAATGGCCGTCGATGCCGCCGACTTCGATATGGACGTCACTACGGTCGGCAATGCGGTCGATTTTGCCATCGCGGATCCACATCAGGCGGTCGCAAATGTTCATCATGCGGTGGTCATGGGTAGCGCAGATAACGGTCACGCCCTTTTCCTTGTTGAGGCGCTGGAGGATTTCGAGGATCTCCTGGCCGGTATGGAGGTCGAGGTTCGCGGTCGGTTCGTCGCAGAGCAGCACGCTGGGGTTGTTGGAGAGCGAGCGGGCGATAGCGACGCGCTGCTGCTGACCGCCGGACATTTCGATTGGGCGGTGATGCCAGCGCTCCTTGAGACCGACTAGGTCGAGCAGGCCCATGCCGCGGGAACGGGCTTCGTCTGGCATGACGCCGCCAAAGGCCATTGGGGTGGTGACGTTTTCGAGGGCGGTCATGTATTTAATCAGATTATAGCTTTGGAAGATATAGCCGATTTTATGGCAGCGCAGGTAGGCGAGTTCTTCGGCGGTGAGCTGGGCGACGTCAACTTCATCAATGAAGACGCGGCCGACGGACGGGCTGTCGAGGGCGCCGATCATGTTGAAGAAAGTGGATTTACCAGAGCCGGAGGGGCCCATGACGGAGATGAATTCGCCCTGGAAGATTTCGATGTCCATGCCCCGTAGGGCCTCAGTGAGCACACCCTTCATGAGGTAGCTTTTTTTGAGGCCGACGGTGCGGATGATGATACGTCTGTCAGCGTTTTTCTGAGCGGCGTCGCTTTGCGGGGTGGTTTCAGCCATGGTGCACTCTTCTCAGCTAGTTATTTACATGCAAGGTATTCATTGATGAGCGGTAAGGGCGGTGACGCTGGGGGGATTACTCGACGCGCATGGCTTCCATCGGCGCGAGGCGGGCGGCTTTGAAGGAGGGCAGCACGGCGGCCACGGCGGCCAGGATGGTGCCCAGGAGCACTGACATGAGCATGCCCACAATGATGTCGCCAATCGGAATGGCGCCGAGGAAGTTCACACCGAAGGCCGCCAGCATGCGGCCGAGGCCAATGACGCCGCCGAGGATGGCGCCGATAATGCCGCCGACAATGCCCATGAAGCAGCTTTCGAGGACGAACATGATCATGATGAAGCCGTCAAGGGCGCCGAGGCATTTGAGGGTGGCGATTTCGTTGAAGCGTTCCGTGACGGCCATCATCATGGCATTGGTGATGCCGATGCCGCAGACGAGCATGGAGACGAAGAGGAGCCAGCCCAGGCGTTCGCCGAGGCCGAGGACGCCCTTGCCGGCGTCAAGGGTGAGGCGTTCGGCGCGCAGCAGCGCGGCATTTTCCTTGCGGCCTTGGGCGAGGTCAACGAGGCGTTCGGGGGCAAGGCCCTCGGTCGTGATGCCGGCTTCCTGCATTTTTTCGAGGTAGCGAGTAGCGAAGCGCTTGCCGTCGAGATATTTCCACATCATCATGACATTGACGTCGGCGGGGAGGATATTGGCTTGTTGGGCGATAAGCTGGCGGGTGGGGCGTTCTTCCATGCTTTCTTCGAGGGCGAGGATATCAAGCAGGCGTTGCGCTTGGTCGGCGACCAGCGGCGCGGTTTGGTCGGCGTCAAAGATAAAGCCCGCTTGGCGGATAGTGTCACCGAAGGGTCCGTCGGCGGTGGCCAGTTTTTCCAAGACGGTTTTGCCCTTGAGGGTCTTGTTAATAACAGCGATGGCTTTGCGGCGGGCGGTGATGATGGTGCCGATTTGTTTACGGATTTCTGGGCCCTTGGCGAGCACGGCGTCGAGTTCGTCATAACTCATGTCGAAGTGAACGGAGCGAATGCGTGAGAGGGCGAGCTTGAACTGCTCCATGTTCTCGGGGCTGCGGAGGCGGTTGAGGATTTCCAGGCCGGAGGCGGTGTGGATCATGGCGCGGCGCTTGGCGTAGTCGAGGCTGTTGAAGAAATCGAAGATGAAGACGATTTTCTGGGCGTGGGTCTGGAAGGCGGCCATATCTTCGTCGTTCATGGCGGCGAAGCGCTGGGTTTCGCGGTACAGATCGGAGTCGGGGCTGCAGTTGGCGACTTCGATGATGATGGACTCCTGGCTTCCCGGCGAGCTCAGTTTGGCGCTCCAGTTGTAGATGACGCGGGACGTGTCAATACGTTCGCGGGTATTGCTGGCCACGGAGCGTTTGATGAGACTTTCAGCGAGGATATTCATGAGGAAGGCGACGGCGACAACGATAACGGCTACGGTCACGGAAGCCCGGAAGAGGCGGTAGCGAATACCATCGACCGTGATGGAAATAGTCCGCCGCATGCTTAGCCACGGTTGATCAGCAATATTGATTGACTTCATGGTCCTTCCTGTTGTCCTCAGGGCTTCGTATGGTGAATAGGTTGTGAGTGAAAAGATGCTTGGCCGTGCGGGCGCTCAGTCCTTGTCCATGACGACGGCGAGGACGCCGCGTTGCACGAGCTTCTTAAAATAGTCCGTTACGCCGGTTTTCGCCTCATGAAAACTCAATTGGTACTTATCTTTAAACAAATCTATTATTTCTTCGACGTCACGTTGGCCATCGCACCACAGCCAGAGCTGTTTGCCGACGCTGTCGAGGATGACCTCACGTTGTGGATTGTAGGGCACGAACCAACTGATGGGAGGAAACATATAACGCGGCTTTTGGGTTTTGACAACTACGCAGAGCTGATTTTCGTCGTTTTCCCGGGTAGTAGCGGCGGTGTTGCGGACGGGTCGGGCTTTGAGCATGGAGCGCCAGTTTTGGCGTTGCGGCGTGTTTTTTGGGTGGCTTTTGTCCATAGCGATTTAGAATCCGCGCTGGTGATCCGGGCAGCAGGCCATGCGGATATCGGGGAGGGCATTGGGGGCGTTTTTTGGCTGATGGGCGATACGTGAGAACATGTGCAGGCGTTTATCTTTTGGGCAGACCCAGGCGCAGGCCTGGTAGTGTCGGGTGCCCCAAAGCCAGTCTTTGAGGACTGGGCGGGTGATGCGGGCTTCGAGCTGCCAGCATTCGTGGCTGGCGTGGGTGGACTGGCGTCGGGAAATGACGGTATAGCCCTGGGGCAGTTTACTCTCGAGCCAGTCCTGTAGGGGCTGGTCGAGCCATTCGCTGACCATCCCACGGCGGAGGAAGGTTTCCTGAGTGCGTTCTTTTTGATCGGCAAAGAGCATCTCGGCGTAGGCAGTATGGACATTGCATTCGACGAGTTCGTGGTTGTCGGGAACCGTGGCGTCAATTCCGAAGGCGTGCCACTGGCGCAGGGCGTCGTCGTTTTGAGCCGGTACCCGGACGCCGTCCATAACGCGGCCCTCAAAGGCATTATTGGCTTTTTGCTCTTCAGGCCAAAGAAAAACGATTTCGAGGAGGAGGCTGCGGACGGGGAAGAAGGCGCCGTAGCGGCTGATGGGCAGTTTGTTTTCACGACCGAAGACGCCGTACCACGGGGCGTGTTGGACGCTGCGCAGGTCGGTGACCTCTTCGGCTTCGAGTTTTGCCTTGTAGTCGCTGACCATTCTAGCGAAGTCGGGTGGGCCGTCGACGACGGCCCAGTCGAGTTCGAAGCGGAGTTGATAGCGGTCAGCGAAGGCACAGCGGCCGGAACGGGGGTCTTTGGAGAACTGGATCAATTCCCAGTCGTCCGGAAGATCAAGATGAATGCCGTTCCAAGCCCAGAATTCCAAAAGTGACCTCGTGTGTTCGCACGGCGCCAAGGCAGCTGTCGTGCGGTGTTATGAACGGTGAAACCCGGGCTGCCAGGATTGCCGGGAGTGAAAAAGCAACTTTAGCATTTGAGTAGCTTTTTTCAAGCTATTCCTGGCCGGCAATGGCATATCCGCATGACATTTGCGGGTTGAGGGATTGTGCGGATGGTGACGGCGAGTTTTTGGGCTCAGCTGAGACCGAGCTGATTGCCGGCGCAGAGGATTTCTTCGAGGTCGCGGTCGCTGAGGCGGAGGCGTTGCTGGAGTTGGGTGATTTCGGCGCCGGGGTCCCAGAGGGGGTAGTCGCTGCCGAAGAGGAAGAGATGGCGCGGGAAGGCCTTGAAGATTGCCTCAAGTTCTTCTTGGGCAATGGCGAAGAGACTGCTGGAGGTATCCATGTAGACATCAAGGCCGCTGAGGGCGGCGACGACGTACTGCCAGTGGCGGTAGCCGCCGAAGTGGGCTGCAATGATCTGGAGTTTGGGGAAGTGGCGTTTGATGGCGGCGACTTTCCAGGGGCAGCTGGGATTCTGCTCGGGCGGCAGCTGGTCGCCGACATGGACCATGAGGGTGAAATGGCCTGCCATGGCGGCGAAGAGCGGCAACAGCGCCGGGTCGTCCAGGCGGAAGCCTTGGAAGTCGGGATGAAGTTTGATGCCGCGGATGCCGTTGTCGTAGAGTCTAGCCAGTTCGCCGGCCATATCTGGGAACTGGGGGTGCATGGTGCCGAAGGGGACCACGCCGGGGATTTTGCGCAGCGAGCAGGCCCAGTTATTGGCTGGGATGACCTGTTCGGGGGCGGTTGCTGCCGAGTGAACGAAGACCTTGTGGATGTCGCAGGCAGTCAGACGCTGCTGGAGGTCGTCCCAAAATCCGCTGCCGACCGGCTTGATGCGATAATGACTTTCTAGCTGCTGCACGGCCTTTTCGGCGATCTTGGGGTGAAAGGCGTGCGTGTGCACATCAACGCGTTCCGGGGAAGACATGGGCAGAGACCTTGTCAGTGAAAGGTGTGGAAGAGGGGGAAGGGGAGAGGAATATTTCTAATATAGTAAGGTTAGTGGGCAAATCAACGGTAGCGAGGGAGTGGAGGTGGAGTGGAGTGGAGGTGGGGAAGATTTATGGGACGTATGGGACCAATGCTCTTCACTTAACAAATTTCATAGTGCCTTAAGCTTCAGCAAAACAGCCTGTTATGATCGCGGCATTTATTGCCGCGAGGCAGCAGAAGCGCTGAAAGCGCGAAACATACCAGCCCAGGGCAAGCAGCGCTGAAAGCGCGCGCCGCCCTGGGTAAAGCGCCAACCAAGGTCGTGTTCCTCGGCCTCTTTGGCCCCAGTCGGCGAAGCTGACTGGGGCCAAAGAGGCAATGGAACTCATTGATTGCTGCGGCAATTTTGCGCTGTGACCCCTCGTCGCAGGTCTTTTAGGCCAGTGGGTAAGGTAGAGGTTATGAGCCTCTACCTCCCCGTTGTAGCGATGGGGTCATTTCCCCATATTTACCAGCGTGCCGGTCTGGCACTGGGCTACCCCTACTCA
>JAQWBY010000262.1 GCA_028706165.1 Lentisphaeria bacterium
CTGCTATCGACTGCCATCGACTGCTCTCGACTGCTATCGACTGCTGTCGACTGCATTCGACTGCTCTCGACTTCTATCGACTGCAATCGACTGCCCTCGACTGCTATCGACTGCTATCGACTGCTATCGACTGCTATCGACTGCTATCGACTGCTTTCGACTGCCATCGACTGCCATCGACTGCCATCGACTGCTATCGACTGCTATCGACTGCTTTCGACTGCTATCGACTGCTATCGACTGCTATCGACATATCCGCTTCAATCGACGAGGCCCGTAAAATGTCAACACCAATCTTCCACTCATGCGGCGGATACCGGCGGCTTGATGCTTACACCATGGCTAACATCGTTCAGCTTGGCACGCTCAATTTTTGTCGCAAGTTCTTGAATCACACGAACGATCCATGTGGAAGACAGTATGACCAGATGACTCAGGCCGCTCGTTCTGGAGTCAAAAATCTCGTGGAAGGCTCTGAACGGCTGAAAACGTCTATCTCTACTGCAATCCAGCTCATCGATGTTGGCCGCGCGAGTCTCTGCGAGCTGCGAGATGATTACATAACATGGCTTATGGACCACAACCAAGTGCCATGGCCACACTCATCACCTGCTGCTTCTGCTGTTTTTGCGCTGCGGTTCGACCCTGTCACCTTTGGCGACGACGTCAACCACGATTCCTGCGCACATATCCTTGCTCAAAAAGCCAAATTCGCGCCCTGGCTAGATACAGGTGACAGCATAGCTACCGCAAATGTTCTGCTGATTCTCATCAACAGAGCAATACACATGCTTGACAGCCTGCTGCAAAGGCACGGTGATAACTTTCGCGAAGAAGGCGGATTTCATGAGCACATGGCCAAAATACGCATTGAAGCCAAACAGGGACAGCAGCATGGCAGGACCAACGCCACACCGTCATGTCCACAGTGTGGTCAACCCATGCGTATGCGCAAAGGACGAAAAGGTGAGTTTTGGGGATGCTCAGCCTACCCAACCTGCACAGGCACAATGGAAGTTGTCAGGAATATCGGTTGAGCAGCGTAAGTCCCGCTCCCCCCCTACCCGCGCACAAAAAAAGAGGAAAGCGCCGTGCTGGCGCTTTCCCCTTTTTTGTTGGCAAACGTTCTCTGCCGGAGCTTAGCGAGCGTAGTACTCGATAACCCGGGAGATCGTGACGTTGCTGTTGATTTCCTCGGGCAGCGGCTCGTGGGTCACCGTTACCTTGCACTCTTCCTTGTCCTTCTGCAGATAGGCCGGCAGCGGAGCGTCGATGCCCTTGGCTATCGTCGCCAGCATCGGCGAACGCTCGGAGCTGATGCTCACAACCTGGCCGGGCTTGACAACAAAGCTGGCGCGATCGACAATCTTGCCGTCAACCAGAATGTGCCGATGCGACACAGCCTGACGAGCCGCGAAAATCGTGCTGGTCAAGCCGCCACGGTACACAACCGTCACCAAGCGCATTTCCAAAAGACGCAGTAGCTTGTCACCAGTAATGCCCTGGCCCTGCTTGGCCTTCTTATAGATAAACTGCAGCTGATGCTCGCTCAGATTGTAGAACGTGCGCAGTTTCTGTTTTTCCAAAAGCAATTCGCCATAGGTCGACAACTTGTTCCGGCGCTTGGTCGGGCCGTGCTGGCCGGCCGGATAGGCCTTGGGAGTCGACGTCGATTCGCCGCCCTCGCGGGACTTGATCACGCGGCTGTTGGTCGGGCAATTCGGCAATCCCCAGATGCACTGACCAATACGACGGCAGAGTGTGTGTTTGGGACCTTTCATCGTCATCCTTTCACGCTTCTTCACACCGGTCGTTCACTGACGCCGCCCATGCTACCATACGCTCCGCAGGCACCTTACGGCATGCCGGAGTCCGAAACCCTGTTATGCACTCGCGCGCTAAAGCCCCGGAGGCGACTGAACCAGACGAAAAAGCCCCTTACTGTACTCCACAATCACCGTCTTGCAAGCCACTAACACCACTTTGCAGCATGATTTTGCTGCCCCGCGCCGCGTGATTTTGTTGGAAGATTCACCTCATCGTCCTCATCGTCCTAATTGTCCTATCTGTCCTCACCCATACGTCCCATCCGTCCCATGCTCTTCACTTAACAAATTTCAAAGTGCCTTAAGCTTCGGCAAAACAGCCTGTTATGATCGCGGCATTTATTGCCGCGAAGCGGCAGAAGCGCTGAAAGCGCGAAACATACCAGCCCAGGGCAAGCAGCGCTGAAAGCGCGCGCCGCCCTGGGTAAAGCGCCAACCAAGGTCGTGTTCCTCGGCCTCTTTGGCCCCAGTCGGCGAAGCTGACTGGGGCCAAAGAGGCAATGGAACTCATTGATTGCTGCGGCAATTTTGCGCTGTGACCCTTCGTCGCAGGTCTTTTAGGCCGCCCCTTCAGGGCTCTTTTGGGATGGGGCACCTTACCCAGGGCGACGCGCCCTACGGGCGCTTGCCCTGGGCTATCTTAGGGCGCACCTTCGGCGCTCAAAACCTTGGCAAATGGTCACGCGAACGGTCACAAGTCAACTCATCGCCAAGCATTGCCGGTACACTAAGTAAAGAGTATTGGTCCCATCCGTCCCATCCGTCCAATGCCCATACGTCTCCTACGTCCTATACGTCCTATACGTCCCATGCCCATACGTCTCCTACGTCCCCTACGTCCTATACGTCCCATCTACCCACTCCCCCAATCCCCTCCCTCCCCGCGCCGTTTTCAATCAAAAATGCGCAGTCCTGGCACTTTCCTGGCTTTAAAACCGGCGCTCATGCCCTATATTCAATCAAATTCAATCATCTCCACGCAAAAAGGGGCGACCTCATGAGCGGCAATGGCCACAAACTGCTGACAGCGGAGCGCGAACAGCGCATCATGCAGCTCCTGCATGACTCGGATGTCGTAACGGTGTCGGCGATCAGCGAGGCCCTGGGCATGTCCGAGGCGACTGTGCGCCGAGACTTGCAGGCCATGCACGAGCGCGGCCTCTTGGAGCGCGTCCACGGTGGCGCCGCCATCAAGCAGGAAAGCAGCCCCGAACCTCTGTTCAGCGACAAGGAAGAGCAATTCAGCGCCGAAAAGCAGCGCATTGCGGCCGCCGCGCTGTCCCTCATCCACGACCACGACACGATCTTTCTCGACGGCGGCAGCACCGTGCTCATGCTCGCACGCATGCTTGATTCCCTTAAGGCCCTCACCATCGTCACCAACTCCCTGATGGCCGCCGCACAGCTCATGGAAAGCCCGCACCGCCTCATTCTCACTGGCGGCGAATTCCGCGCCATCAGCCGGACGCTGGTCGGGCCGCTGTCCTCGCCCATCCTTAAGAACATCGTCGTCGACAAAGCCTTCATGGGCACCATGGGCTTCACCATCAGCGACGGCATGAGCACGACTGACGCCAACGAGGCCTACACCAAGACTCGGGTGATGGAACGCGCCCGCCAGGTCATCCTCCTTGCCGACCGCAGCAAACTTGGCTGCAGCTCCTTTGTCACCTGCGGCCCCGACTGGCACCTCGATGTGCTGGTCACCGATGCCATCGACATCAAAATGCGCCAAGAACTCGAAGAACGTGACATCCGCGTCATCGTCGCCGGCAAAAACGCCACCGCCAAAGCCACCGCCGGCACAGCACGCGCTAATCAATAAAGCACCTCAACACTACTTCCACCCATAGCAACACAACCCCCAGGAGCAACACCCATGGCAAATGCAATCGTAATGCCCAAAGCCGGCAACTCCGTCGAAGAATGCCTGCTCAGTAAATGGCGCGTAAAAGTCGGCGACGCCATCAAAACCGGCGATATCATCTGCGATGTTGAAACCGACAAGTCCGCCATCGAAGTGGAAGCAACCGCCGAAGGCACCGTCCTCGCACTCTTCTGGCAGGAAGGCGATCTCGTGCCCGTGCTCCAGAATATTCTCGCCGTCGGCAACCCCGGCGAAGACGCCAGCACTCTCGCACCCGCCGGCGGCAAAGCACCAGCCGCCGCTGAGCCAGCCACCGCAGCCCCCGCTCCCGCCACCCCCGCACCCACCGAAACAACCACAGCCCCCGCCGCCCCGGCCACGCCGGTCGCGAACGCGCCACTGAGCCCCCGCGCGAAGAAATTCGTCGCCGAGCATCCCTTCGTCCTCCCGGAAATCGCTGGCAGCGGCGCCAATGGCCGCATCATGGAAAAAGACGTCGCCGCCGCCTACCACAGCGCCCCGCACCTGAGCCCCGCCGCCGCCGCCATGCGCGCTGACGGCATCGCCGCCCCCGCCGCCGGCACCGGCGTCAGTGGCATGATCCGCGTTGAAGACATGGGCAAGGCCACACCCGCTACCGCTGCTGCACCTGCCGTACCTGCCGTACCTGCTGCCGCTGCTGCCGCGCCCGCTGCCGCCAAAGCTGACGTCATTACGGAGAAACCCTTCCCGCAGATTCGCAAGATCATTGCCAAACGCCTGCACGAGTCGCTGAGCAGCATGGCTCAGTACACGCTCAATGCCGAGGCCGACGTCACCGGCCTGTTGGCCCTGCGGCAGCGCATCAAGGACCAAGGCGAAGCCCTCAAGCTCACCAACATCAACATCGGCGACATGGTCATGTTCGCGGTCATCAAGACCCTGCAGAAACACCCCGAATTCAATGCGGAGTTCGCGGACAACGTCCTACGCATGCATTCAGCGATCAACATTGGTTTTGCCTGCGACACCCCACGCGGCCTGATGGTGCCGGTGCTGCACAATGCGCAGGCCATGTCCCTCGGCGAGATGGCCAAGACGGTCAAGGGCCTAGCCAAACAGGCCAACGACGGCAATCTCAACCCCGACTTGATGGCCGGCGCGACCTTTACCGTCAGCAACCTCGGCGCCTTCGGCATCACCACCTTCACGCCCGTCATCAGCGCTCCCCAGGTCGCCATCCTCGGCGTCTGCAAGACCATCCTGCGCCCAGTGCGTGATAACAACGGCGACATCAGCTACCGCGACTTCATGCAGTTCTCCCTCACCATGAACCACATGGTCATCGACGGCGCCCCCGGCGCGCGCTTCCTCCAGACCCTCAAGGGCATCATCGAAAACTTCGAACTGGTCTGCATCGCGGGCTAAAAACGGCCACTGTCGACTGAATACGCATAGAAAGGCACTCACATGTACGATCTTATTGTCATCGGCGCCGGCCCCGGCGGCTACGAAGCTGCCGCCTACGCAGCCAAACTGGGCAAAAAAGTCGCCCTCTTCGAAAAGAATGAACTCGGCGGGACCTGCCTGAACGTCGGCTGCATCCCGACCAAGACCCTCCTGCGCTCCGCCAAGGCCCTCGAAGATTGCCACGACGCCAAGCTCTACGGCGTCCACACTGCCGAAGCCGCCCTCGACATGGCCGCCGTCCAGGCCCGCAAAAAGTTCGTGGTCGATACCCTCATCAAAGGCGTCGCCGGCATGCTCAAACGCGCCGGCGTTGATGTCATCAAAGCCGAGGCCAAGATCACCGCGCCGGGCAAAGTCAGCGCCGACGGCAAGACCTACGAGGCCGCGAACATCCTCATCGCCACCGGCTCCGTGCCGGCCGCGCCGCCCATTCCCGGCCTGCGGGACAACCCGCTGGTGCTGGACTCCACCGGCATCCTCGACCTCGACACCGTGCCCGCAAGCCTCGTGGTCATCGGCGGCGG
>JAQWBY010000263.1 GCA_028706165.1 Lentisphaeria bacterium
GCAAAGTGTATGTACTCACGAATATACTCGCCCCGGAAAAATAAGAAATAGCCTCATCGGGCGTCTTATTGACAAGATTCATTCCGGCCATCATGAAGACAATCACGGCAGGCCATGATGTTTTTTCCCGATCACCACGCCGAAGAACAATTTGATATGCTGATCCGCAGCCGCCTGTCACTCTTCCGCGGACTGGCCCGGCGCATTCTCACCAACGCCGCCGACGTGGACGACGCCGTGCAGGCCGCTCTCTGCAAAGCCTGGCTGCGCCGCCGCTCATTCCGCGACGACGCCGCCCTCGCCAGCTGGGTCGCCCGCATTGTCATCAATCAGAGCTACGACATCCTGCGCCAGCAGCAACGCGAACAACGCAAACTCAGCGCCTTCGCCAACGACCACAGCGTCGGCACTCAGGAAACCGACGACGAACTCCAGCGCCTCGACCGCGCCATTGCCAAGCTGCCTGATCTCTACCGCCAAACTGTGCACATCGCCATACTCGGCGACATCGACACCGCCAGCGCCGCCGCCCTCCTCGGCTGTTCAGCAAACACCCTCTATCAGCGCATCCACAAAGCCAAAGAACTCCTGCGAAAGAGCCTGAGCCATGAATGACCAACAGCTCGAACAACTTCTCGAACGCCGGAAAGGGCCACCAGGCCAAAACGGCGACTACAGCCCGGACGACGCCTTCATCGCCGCCTTCCACCACGCCGCCCAACGGCGACAGCGCCAACGCACAGCGGTCCGCCTGGCCGCCATCGCGGCCTGCATCTCGCTACTTCTCGGCGGCCTGTGCTGGCGCAACCGACAACCCAGCGCCCCAGGCGACGCCTCGCCGGCAGACCCGTCTGCCACCGCAGCCGCCCCGGTTGGCCTGGACTACCTCGCTGAGACCCAACGGCAGTTCGGTGCCGACATCGGCGCGCTTTTCGTCAACGACGACCTCGTACTCTTCGAGCGCCAGGAGCTGCTGTCGCGCGCCTACCGCATCCGCATCCAGATACTCAGCCCGTCATCCCACCCACTGGCCACCCTGGAATTCATCGCCGGGCGCAACGACTTCATCAACCTGGATGCCGCGCAAATTGCCGGCACCATCTTCCTCTCGACCTGCAACGAGCACGGCACCATCATCGAGCTCGCACTGCGCGTCCAGGGCCAGCAACGGCAGGCTGTCGTCATTGACGACATCTTCGCATTTGATTCCCGCCAGAAAAACACCGCCCAGTCCAACGACGTCATCATCAAGGTGGATTTCACCCCGGAAATGTCCTGAGGCCCTGCCGCATCCCGACTGCTCTTCTGTGCAATCCCCACCCCCAAAAAATGAACTGGTCCACCATGCGCACACTGCTTCTGGTCATGATCGCCGCCCTGCTGCTGCAGAATCAGCTCCATGGTGCCAACGCCCTCACCTTGGCTTTGTTGGGCGAACCGCCAGCGCTGCTCGACCTCATCAGCGTCGAATTAACCCGCGATGACAGCTTCGCTCTGCTCGCCCGCGCGGAGATCGACCAGGTCCTCCGCGAACACCAGCTCACGGCCAGCGACAGCAGCCAGCTCGCTCGACTTTTCCCCCACGCCGACATCATCGCCGTCTTCACCGCCGCATGGAATCAAAAGTCCGGCCGCGTCGTCGTCATCAACGCCAAAAATGGCTTCCGCCTGGCCGATCAGTCCTGGGCGTACGACACCCCCTCCGCGCAGATCAACAGCTTCGCCCAGATCATCCGCGACGGCGCCAGCAAAGCCCGCAAGCCCGGCTCACAGCTCATCGCCATCAACCAATATCGCCTGGTCAGCATCGACTGGCAGCAGCACGATGCCATCAAAACCTGGTTCAATCAGTTCGAAACCGCCCTGACCCGACATCCCGACATCCAGCTACTGGAACGCGAACGCCTGGACGCCGTCGGCGAAGAACGCCAACTCAGCGCCGCACAGTTCGCACTGACGCCCTCAGCACGCATCCTCAGGCTCGAATTCGAGCCCGGCGACAAAAGCACGCTCGTCCATCTCACCCTCTTCTGCCATGATCTCCAAGGCCGCGAAATCGCCCGCCTGCGCCAGCCTGACATCCTCGCGCTGACACCCGATGCCACCGCGCAATTCGTCAGCAAACTCGCTGACACGCTCGCCGCGCACGCACCCGCTGGCGCCGTCACTGCCGCAGCAGCGCAGGAAGCGGCCGAATTCTATGCGGCGTATCAGCAAAATCTGGACCGCAATGGCGCCCTGAAGTACATCCAGGCCGCCGTCGCGCTCAATCCGCACCACGAAGAATACCGCCACGCCGAGATCGTCGCTATGGCAAATATCAGGTCCTATAGATCAAGGCAGGACCAGCTGGATAAGACCCGACAGACCTACGCGCTGATCCAGCGCTTCCAAAACGACTTTCCCAACTCGCAGCGCCCGCTCTTCCCAGTGGAAGCCAGACGCAAATGGCATCTCTTCACGTTTGGTCTTGAGGAGTCAATGGAAAGCTACAGACATCGTGGCCAAATGGACATCGCGGCTGATTGCGAAAGGGTCCTCCAGCAATTTGGAGCCCTCTTTGCGGAAATCCGCCCGGCTGTCCACGCCGATCTCCGGCGCCAGCCCCAGTACCAGTTTGATCTTAGCGACGGCCTGGGCAACAGCAGCGAAATCAAACACGTGATCACATTCCTACGCGAAGCCTTCTTTGCCTCCCCCCTCTATACCGATCACGATCAACGCATCAGCGATTTCTTCGCGGTCTATCTGGAAATCCTGCACGCGCTGGACCGGAGCTATCGCCTGGCCACCACCAAGCCCACCCAATCGCCCGAACTCTTCATCCTCTGGCAAGATCTCCTGCAAAATCCCGCAGATCGCGATGCCACCAAGCGCTTCCTCAACCAGGACCAAACGCTCATTGCCTTCCTCGAAGCTTGCAGCCTGCCCGACGGCAAAGCCATGGCCCTCAAATTGCGCACGATGCTGGCCCTGCTCAATGACCGGCACCGGCCAGAAAATGTCAAAAAACACTACCTCGACTATTTTGACGCCTTGGCCGCCCTGTCCCCCGGATGCTTCGCCGATCTCACAAAATGGCAAAACCGGCTCATCGAAGCACCTTTCAGCATCATTAACGAAAAGTGCTTCGCGTTACCGCCCAATTATGCCTATACCTGTCTGCACGAATACCTCGGCAACAGCACCCTGGACGTGCTCTCTCTGCTCGAATACGCCGCACGCGGCAACGGCAGCGACGAACTGCTCCCGCCGCTTCTTGACGCCATGGACGCCATCCACGCTCTCAACTACCGCTATCTGACCGAATACAAGGTCGCCAATCTCTTCCGCGACCTGGCCTATGTCATCTGGGATAGTACTCTTACCGAGAGACGACGCACCATTGAGCAATTCCGCCCCAGCACCCGCCAAGACCAGCTGCTGCGCGCCGTCAACGCCCAAGTCGTTTTCGACTACGGCGGTTTTCATGACGCCATGGCCGCCCCCAAGCCCATGGTCTGCAAAAATGCCTGCCAAGACAGCGACGGCGTCATCCTTCTCCTGGGGCAGGCCGGCGACCAGCAAGGCCAAGGCGCCATGGTGGCCCGCGTCGCTGCCGACGGCCGCTTCTCCAAGCTCATCGATATCGAAGAGTTTGCCCGCAATACCCACCTTTACTTCGGTGACGACGAAACAAGCCATTACCACCTGCTCTGCGATTCCCAGTTCATTCTGGTCGCCAGTAACAATGGCCTGGGGGTATTCAACCGACAATCCGGCGCGCTGCTCAGCACCTTCCACATACCCTTGCAGCCGGACAATACCTGCCTCGCCCTCGTGGGCGACCGCCTCTTTGTGCTGACCAAAAACGCCCTACACGCCATGAATCTGCGAGGCGAAAACCGCCGGCTCTACTTCAGTCAGGAGCGCCTCGAACCCCAACACGAGCTCGACCGCGGCGGCCGCGCCAGCGACCTCGTCACCTGCGGCAACGGCGAGCTCTTTTTCCTGGTCTCGCACGAAGTCCCCAAACAACGCTACCCCAAACAGGAAATATGGCGACTGAACACGGCGGGCGACAGCCTGCAACTTTTTCTGGCCCTGCCCCCAAAACGCTGCTACGCATTGGCGCCAGGTGATCAAGCCCCGCTGGTCCTCGCCCTCGACCGCCAAAACAATGTCATCTACCAGCTCGACCACGTGACTCGCACACTGCAGCCGCTGACCGAAGCCCCCAAAAAAGGCAAATACAGTTCGCCACGCCACATGCGCAACACCTTTTCTGATGTCAATATCCCGTACCCCTATCCCTTTGTCCTCCAAGACAATTTCCTCTGGGCCGGCGGCCACTACCCCGCTTGCATCAATCTCGTCGCACCTGAACAGTCGCCCCTGATCTGGTTGCCGCGAACGACCTGGGCATTCCCCCTGTGCAACGATGTCCTCTTCCTCAGGCATGACGTGTGGTTCCGACTCCGCCTGCGAGGTAACACCAGCCCAAAAACCCAGCCATGACCCACCTGCGCCGCAGCGCGCAGCTCCACGGAGGACAATCGCCATGATCCACCAGGCCCAGCCATCACGACAGCGGCATCTGCTGCTGTTCCTGCTCGCCGTCGTCACCGCCGCTCTGTGCTGCCCAAACAACGCCATGGCCCAAGAACGGGAATCGGCAACAGCCAGCACCAAATTGATCATCAATCTCTGGTCGGGTCGCGAACAGCCCCTCCCCATAGCCGCCGACGCGGCGTGGACCGCCACCAGCGACCACGGCCGCAAACTCTTCAGCGGCAAAACTGACGGCAAACAGCCCGTCATCACCCTGCCGGCATTACTGCCAGGCACCCGTGAAACAGCCGTGCTGACCGTCGACGGCCAACACCACGCCAAGCTGATCTTCTGGCCGCCGCAACTGCTTGACCAATGCCAAGCCGTCTTTGCCGACGCCACCGGCGACGTCGCCGACGCTCTCAAACAGCTCGGGCTCCGCGATGCCGCCGGTCGCGACGAGTCCGCCAACTCCCCCGCGGCCAAGCCCCCGGCACGCATCCAGAAGTCCCCCCAAGTCACGCCAAGGGCTGGTATCACCCTGGTCTTCCCCGACCGCTGGTCTTTCCCCTGCGCCATTGCCGACGACTGGCGCGATATCACCCTCCACCACGCTAAGAAACCCGGCACGCTCAGCGTCATATATGACAAACACAGCCGCAGCATTGATACCAATGGCGCCCTCTGCTACGTCGCACTCAAAAAACACGGGTGCCAATGCGTCATCTTCAGTCCCGATTTTTCACTCACTGATATCGACAACGCCCTGCTCGTCAAAGCATTCCTTGAGGAGAAACAGCCATGATGAAAAAAAAACACGCCAGCAGCACCACCCGCAGCATCAGCATCGCCCTCGTCATCGTCCTGGCCGCCTTTGGCGTCACTACGATCCGCGCCCAGGAGGCCGCCACCGCTCCGGCCGACGCCTCGAACTTCGTGCCCGTCGTCGCTGTCCTGCCCTTTGATGGCCGTGGCCGTCAGGCCGAATTGGAGAAAACCGGCAAGTCCGTCGCCGATCTGGTCTTCGTCAAGCTCCTCGAAGATAACGTCAATCTCGTCGAACGCGCCGATCTGGACAAGGCCCTTGACGAATTGCACCTGTCCGCCGTCGGTCTG
>JAQWBY010000264.1 GCA_028706165.1 Lentisphaeria bacterium
GCCGACATGGCCACCCGCGGCATCACCGCCCTGTCCTACTGGCAGGTGGACAACCCCATGGTCCACGTCATCGACCCGCTTTTCATCGGTATGCACGACTTGACCCAGTCCGACATGAGCAGCCGCGCCCTCATCAAACGCGAGCCGCTGGAAAAACTCGGCCATTTCTGCCTGCTGAACAACCGCCTCATTATCGTCGAATACAGCGATATGCCCGACGATCTGCTCTACCAAAAAGATGACAAGGGCCGCCTGCTCTACCGCGCCGGCAGCCCGGCCATTCACGTGCTCAGCAGAAAGTTCATTGAACGCCTCACCAACGGCGAACTGGATTTCCAACCGCACCGCGCGTTCAAAAAAATCCCCTATGTCAACGACGCCGGCGACATCATCACTCCCAGCGAACCCAACGCCATCAAACTCGAATTCTTCCTCTTCGACGCCCTGCCCCTCGCCCAACACCCGCTGGTGCTTGAAGGCGACCGCGACGAGCAGTTCGCACCGGTGAAAAATGCCAGCGGCGACGACTCGCCGCAGTCCTGCCGGGATGCCATGCTCAAGCGCGCCGCCAGCTGGCTCGGCCAGGCCGGCGTACCATTCCCGATAGACAGCGATGGCAAGCCTGCCGCCGTTGTTGAGTTGTCGCCGCGCTCCTTCGCTGACGCCAAGGACGTCCAGGCCGCCAAATCGCGCCTGCCGGCTTTCCAGCCTGGCGAAATGTACTACATCGACTGACGGTGGCCGGCGCTGAACGCCGGCGCAACACACAGGACGGCTTCAGCCATGGCAGCAGGACGGCGGCGCAAGCGCAAGACCGGCGGCAAGATCCGCGACGCAATGATGAACGCCGTACTGCCGCCGCTGCTATGGGTAATCGGCCGCTGCTCGGAGCAGACCCTACGACGCATCGCCGCCCTGGGCGCGAATCTGGCGCGAGTCTTCTACCCCGGCGGTCTGCGTCTCATTGAAGCGAATCTGGCGATCGCCCTCCCGGAGCTCACAGCGACGGCGCGACGGCGCCTCGCTGTCGACAATCTGTTGCACACCCTCTGGATGGGCCTGGACGTGATCAGCAACCTGAGTCACCCGGAGCGCCTGTGCGAGAAGGTCGTCGCTCCTGATCCCCGGCTCTACGCCAACGACAGTGGCAAGCCCTTCATTCTCTGCCTGCCGCACCTGGGCAACTGGGAACTCTTCGGGCAGGCAGCACCGCTGTTCGGCATCAAATCCGCCGCCGTCGCCAAGACCTTTTCCAACCGCAAACTGACCGAGCTGGTGTTCAAGGCCCGCCAAAGCAACGGGCTGGAAATCATCCCCCACCAGGGCGCGGCCCGCGGCGTGCTCGCGGCCCTGCGTAACGGCCGTAACATCGGCCTTTTAATCGACCAGAATGTCAGCCCGTCCCGGGGCGGCATCTACGCCAGCTTCTTCGGCCTACCCGCGCCTACCAGCCGCCTGCCCGCCATGCTCGCCCGCCGCATGGGCCTACCCGTGCTCATCGGTACATGCGTCCGCGGCGATGACGGCCTGCTGCATTTTGACAGCGAGCCGCTGGCAAAAGCCGTCGCCGACTACCCTGACGACGCCAGTCTCACCCAGGACATCCTGCACGCCACCGAAGCGCTGGTCAAACGCCACCCGGAGCAGTACATCTGGCTCTACCGCCGCTGGCGACGCATTCCCGGCAACACCCCCGCCGACGTCGCCGGGCGTTTCCCCTACTACGCGGAAGCCCGCCCCGAACTCTGCCCGGAAGAGCTCTTCCAGACGCCAACGCCCAACGCACTACCCACGGAGTGACTATGGACAGCATCACCATCGAAAATCTCCGCCTCACCTGCATCATCGGCTGCTATCCGGAAGAACGGGTCAAACCCCAAAACCTCAGCCTGACGCTAACCCTGCATTGTGACACCCGCCGCGCCGCCGCCTCCGATCAGCTCGCCGACGCCATCGACTACGATGCGCTGTCGCAGAAAATTCGCGCCATGGCCGCCCAGAAACAGCGGCAGTTGCTGGAGGCCCTCGCCGAAGACATCGCCAGTCTCTGCCTCCGCGAAAGCGACGCACAGGCCGTCACCGTGCAGCTACGCAAGCCGGGCGTCCCCGCCGCAGCCGACGCCGCTGTGGTGACTATCACCCGCACACAAAATAGCGCCAGCACCGGCAGCGTTCGCTAGAGCCCGTCCGAAAAGCATAGTTGGTTTTTGCGAGGGGGAGGAAAGGGCCATTGGCCCTTTCCTCCCCCTCGCGCTCCCCCACCTATCCCTTTTCGGCTCAGCGCCTTGCGGCGTTCGCCAGAGCGACAGCCGCAAGGCGCTGAGCGTCAGCAGACAGTAGAATGGGCAGTACGTTTCTACGTTATTTTTTTGGCAGTTATAGCCAATTTACGGTCAAAAAAGCGTCGGTTTATGAATAGAAAAACGCCGGAAGAAGGCCGTCTTGACAAGCAAAAGTCGTTTGGGGGCTTTTCGGACAGGCTCTCACAAAGGAGTCGTTCATTTATTGCGTTTACACTTTTCAACGCAAACGCTCTTTGCCGAAATGCCTTGCCATCGGTCACCATTTCCTCTCGCCGCGAAACGGCAAGCACGCTGAAAGCGTGCGCCGCCCTGGGTATAACGGCGACAATGTTCGTGTTCCTAGGCCCCTTTGGCCCCAGTCGGCGCAGCTGACTGGGGCCAAAGGGGCCTAGAAACTCACTTTTCTTGCTTGCACTGTCGCACCCTTGCAAGCTGCTTTCGTGAGGATGGACGCCTTCAGTGGGCCTGGTTATAGTTGAAAATGTAATTGTCACACAAGCAGCAACGGCCCCGCGCCTCAGGCATTATCCTCTCCCTGCAGCGGCTTCTCCCCGACCCTTCTGAGCATGAGCAGGTGAGTCGACACGCCGACGCCGACCGTGGCCAGCAACAGCCAGTACCAGCCATTGCTCCACAGCAGCGACGACAAGACCAGGCCAACCCACAAAAAGATCAAGCTGCGGCGGATCATCCGCCACGGCACACCCGTGCCCGAGCGGTAGTTGTCAATGTAGGCCCGAAGATATGAACTCGTGGTCAGCCAGCGATAAAAACGCGGCGAACAACGCGCAAAAAAATACGCCGCGGCCAACAGAAAAGGCGTGGTCGGCAATACCGGCAGAAAAATGCCCAACACACCCAAGCACACCAACACCCAGGCCAAAACAAAAAATAACTGTCGTATGATCATGCGTGTTTATACCCACTACGCCAACTAGCTCTTCTGGACTCGCCGACGGAAAAACACCCGCCTTTAACGCCCCTGTCCATCCTATCCATCCTGTCCATCCTGTCCATCGCCGCTAGCGCACCAGCGGCGTATACTAAATAGCGCCACGCAATGCACGCCGCCCTTCCCTGCCTCACGGCTCGTAGGAATAGCGGTTAATGATCTCATTCTGCCATTTCTCCGGCAGCAGGACGAAGCGCGCGGAGAACCCGAAGACGCGGACGAAGAGATCACGGTGTTTCTCGGGATGGCGTTGCGCCTCGGCGAGCACGTCCCTGGAGACGCAGTTAAGCTGCATCTGCATATTGCCGGTGGCAACGAAGGCCCGGACCAACGCGCTGAGGATCTGGTCGTCCAGTTTGCCCAGCGGCAATGACACGTCCAGGCTGGCGTTGGCCGGAGCCAGAGTCAGATCAATGGCGCCGACGCTGTTCAGCACGTCGGTCAACGCCATACGCTTGTGCGAGCGTGTCGGTGTAATGCCATTGGCGATGACATCGCCCTTGCGGCGGCCGTCGGGGGTGGCGTTGGTCTTCTCGCCCCAGTTGATGTATTCCCAGGCCATGTAAAAGCCCAGTTGAAAAGGCCCGCCGCGTTCATTCTTGAGGTCGCGGGTGTCGCGATAGATGTCGCTGAACAGCCGCCGGGCCAAGGCCAGGCTTTCCTCGCCGTTATCGCCAAAAAAGGCCCCGCAATCGGCAGCGGCCTGGCGGAGCTCCTCATGCCCCTCCCAGTCGGCGCGCAATGCCGCCAGCATTTCCGACAGACTGCATACGTCCCGCTCAAAGCAGAGTATTTTGATGGCCAACAGCGAATCGATGGTATTGGCAAAACCGCCCAGCGGTAGCGCGTGCGGATTGTAGCGGCCGCCGCCGGCCGTGTAATCACGGCGGTTCTTAATGCAGTCTAACAGCGCCGCTGAATAGCCCGGTGAGGGGTTCACCTGCGGCCAGAACGCGCCGAATTTGCCGATCGCATTGCACATGCGGCGAATTTCGCGGATGACATTGCCGTAGTAGACCCCGTAGAGTTCCTCGAAGCTGCGGCAGCCATCCAGCTTATCGCAGTCAACGCCGGTGGCGGCGACGGTATCTGGCTCGTCGTGAATCGACAGGTCCAATATCCGCAGCAGATTGAAATAGCAATTTGCTCCAGCAGAATGTTCATAGCCCTCGACGATTGTTTCCCAGCAGGCACCGATCGTGTAATGGGACGCGTCCGCGAAGGTCTTGCCCGCACGCACCTGCGCCGGTATCACCGCCTCGTCGTTCTGCAGCGCGATGACATTGCGTCCGACCAGCCAATTCCGGTTCAGCTCGCTCAGCACGGCCTGCGCCGTGTCCTTGGTCATGCGCATCTGTATCTTCGGGAAAATCAGATTGAGTTCGCGGTGTGCGCGCAGAATCATCATGGTGACGTCGTTGCCGACCGTTCGCCCCTCCTCGTCGTAACCGCCGAGGCTCATGGCGGTGCCATTCTCACCCGTGTTGTAGGCCTGCGACCAGTCGGCATATTTGTCAGCGCGACAATCCGTAAAACAGAGCATGCGCCCGATCAGGTCGTAGGCTTCTTCCGGCGTGATCAGCCCGGCGGCCAGGTCCCGTTCGTAGAGGGGCCCGAGCACGTAATCCGGCCGACCGTAGGCCGACAGGCCATTGCCTTCCAGGGCGCCGACGACTTCATACAGGAAGGGAAAAACCGCCAGTCCTTCGTAGAAATGCTCTGCGGGCTGCCATGGCACCCGCCGCGCGGCCTGGGCAATCATCGCCATAAACCGGCGTTCGCACTCGTCGGTCGCCTGCGCCAGCCGCTGTTCCGCAGCGACGGCGAACTGCTCGGCGATCGTCTTCATGGCCAGCATGCCGCGCATGGCGCAGCGCAAAAAAACGCGCTCGTCCTCATCCGTGCTGGCCGCCAGTTCCTCCTCCGCCTGCCGGTAGAAACTCACCAGGCCGTGCTGGATGATGTTGGTCGAATTGGTGGAATGATGATGCGAATCCCAAAAATTAAACGCCAGGTGAATAGCGTGCGCCGAGCACTGCCGATAGCGCTTGACTTCCTCGGGCGCACTTTCGCCGACCACATGGCCATTGCGGTGGGTCAGCCACGATCCCGGCAGGCCATAGTCCGGCGTACCGCGGTGCTCAGAAGGCCGCAGGCCCATCTCAAAAAAGAACGGCGAATGCCTAAACAACACCGGCGAGAAATTCGCCGCGATGACCTCGTACTGCATGGCCTTGAGTTCAAGCGCCGACCACGCCGGGTGCGCGGCCGCCTCCGCGTCCATGATGTCCCACAAGGGACTGCGATAGCCCTTCGGCCACTTGCGCCAGTAACGCGCCGAATAATACTCGTTGTATTCCTGTTGCAGTTCACTTACGCTCATGC
>JAQWBY010000019.1 GCA_028706165.1 Lentisphaeria bacterium
GGGGCCAAAGAGGCCGAGGAACACGAGCGTAGAGGGCGTGTAACCCAGGGCGGCGCACGCTTTCAGCGTGCTTGCCCTGGGCTGGTATGTTTCGCGCTTTCAGCGCTTCTGCCGCTTCGCGGCCAGGAAAACGGGTACGTTTGGTTCGGCCTAACGCTCTATGGCTCAATTATCAATGGGTGACCGATTACTTCGCGGCGAGGGACATTTTGACTGGTGGCAGGGCATTTCAGCAAGGGGCGTTTACATTGACACGTGTAAACGTCATGAATAAGCGAATTCGTAGACGAAATAAGAGTTTGGCAAACGAAAAAAGGAGCTGACCATGCGTTGTTCGTTTATCCTGGTGCTATTGCTGGCGCTGACGGCTGTTCGAGCCGACGACTTGGGCCAAAAACACTTTATCGGCCACAGCTGGGATCTACTGTGGGTCAACACGCAGGACTTGGTGCGGAACCTGTCCGCGCTTGAAAAACTCCCGCTGGACGGCATCAGCATCAGCATCTATGCCCAGGACGCCGCGGGCAAGCAGATCAACCTGCGCACCGCCATGACCGCGCCACCTTGGGAGCGCGGCTGGTTTGAAGAGGAAATCAGCCGGGTCAAGCAGGTATCTTCGGGACGCTTCAAGCACAATCTGATCTGCACCTTCTGGGCGCCACGGAAGCGCCTGGCCTGGAACGATGACGCGGCCTGGGCTAATGCGGCCCACAACTTGGCCATTGCGGCCTGGATCGCCCACGCCGGCGGTGCCAAGGGCCTGCTGATGGACCCGGAAGACTACCCCGTCTCGCAGCAGTACACTCTTCTACCCGAAGACGGCCCATACTTGGAGACGGCCGCCCTGGCCCGCCGCCGCGGCGCCCAGGTGATGCAGGCCATGGCCGCCGAATTTCCCGACATCACCCTGCTGTCGTTCTGGCTCTTCTCCATGAACCGCACGCTGTATCAGACCAAAGTCGACCTCGCCGATTACGCCCATACCCGCGACATTCTCTGGCCGCACTTCCTCAACGGCTTTCTGGATGCCATTCCCCCGGGCGCCACCATGGTTGATGCCACCGAACACGGCTATCGTTTTGAAGCCGCCAATCAGGACTTCTTCATGAGTGCCTGGGAAATCGCCAAGTGCGCGACCATGCTGGTGGCACCGGAAAACCGCGCCAAATACCGCAACCAAGTCCAGGCCGGCTTCGGCCTGTACCTCGATATGTACACCAATGACGAAAAATCGCCCTGGTATTTCCCCCCCCTCAATGGTTCCCGACTCAACCACCTGCGCGCCAACTTCCGTCAGGCCAGCCGCGCTGCCGACCAATACTGCTGGATTTACGGCGAAAAATTCCGTTGGATCAAGTGGGACTGGAATTTCAAGAACCGCGACGCGGCAACCTGGGAAGAACAGCTGCCAGGCTTTGAACGCACCTTGGCGCTGCTCGCCGATCCGGATGGGGCCGGCCGACAGATTGTGGACGAGGGCCTCGCCCAGGGTACGCTCGTCAACCTGGTCACCAACCCGGACTGCTCGCCACTCAAACAGGGCGAAATGAAAAACGCCGCCGCCGACTGGACGGCCGGTAACCTGCCGGAAGGCTGGAGCTTCTGGCGCCGTGACCCGAAACAGGGCGACTTTGGGCTCGATACCGGCAAAGGCCTTGGCGACAGCTACTCGGCCCGAGCCACCGGCATCAGCGACGGCTGCTTCATCGTCCGCATCCCGGCGACGCCGGGCAATACCTACATCGTGGAGGGCTATACCGCCGGCGAAGGCAATCCGGGCCTGCGCGCCCGCTGGCAGAAAGAGGGCAAATGGGTCGTCCCCAACAAGGACGTCATGATCACCTACGAGAAGAGGCAGGACCCGAGCCAGTGGCGGCGGGCCGTCGGCTTTGTCGACGTGCCGCCGGAAGCCGATTCACTCGTCCTTCTCCTGGGCACCGGCCTGGCGCCGAATCAGACCGCCTGGTTCGACAAACCCGGTATCTACCTCCTGCCCTGACCCAAAGATCGGCCGCGACCTTCAGCGCTGCTGTCGCTTCGCGGCGATGAAATACCGCACGACAACAGGCTGTCGATTGCTGTCGATTGCTGTCGATTGCTATCGATTGCTATCGATTGCTATCGATTGCTGTCGATTGCTATCGATTGCTATCGATTGCTATCGATTGCTGTCGATTGCTCCTATGAAACCCGCAGCCGCAAAGATCGGCGGAAATCAAAGTCGGGTGGCCGGGGCGGCGGTTGGCCGTGGGTTTCCTGCAACTTGTCCCCGGTGTTTTCCCCACCGGGATGCTTACTCCTATGAAACCCGCAGCCACAAAGGTCGGCGGAAATCTCAGGTTCCATTGCCTCTTTGGCCCCAGTCAGCTTCGCCGACTGGGGCCAAAGAGGCCGAGGAACACGAGCAATAATGGCGCGTTACCCAGGGCGGCGCTCCGCCTTCGGCGTCGCTTGCCCTGGGCTGGTATGTTTCGCGCTTTCAGCGCTTCTGCCGCTTCGCGGCAATAAAATGCCAGATCGGCCAAGTTCGGCCCGAAGGGCCGTACCATGCATATCCCCGGGTGAGGCGCCCGGAGGGCGCCGCAACCCGGGGTGTGACAGCAACTTGGAATTGCGCCCGGAGGGCGCCACATTGGCCAAGCACGTCCAGACTCACCGCACCGGAGAGAGGCATGTCGTGCATCCAATATCAATGGCTCCTATGAAACCTGTTGCCGCAAAGATCGGCGGCAATCAAGGTCGGGTAGCTGGGCGGCGGCGGGCCGTGGGTTTCCTGTAAATTGTCCCCGGTGTTTTCCCCCCCGGGGTGCTTACTGACCGATTACGGCGGATCGATCCAATGCGGTCGCAATTCCGTGCGTTATAGGCTATATTCGTTTTTTTGCCCATTGCATCACCGCGCTTCGCATTAGGCCATTAATGATCTAACCCATTGGTATTTATACACATGACACTACGCGCAATTCTCCTTGGCTTATTAGGTGCGGCCTTTATTTGCGGCGCGAGTTATTTCAACGATCAGATCTTGAATCAAACCTATTTGGTTGGCAACAACATGCCGGTGGCGGTGTATGGGCTGTTGTTGTTTTTGGTGTTAATTGTCAATCCGCTGCTTGGCAAGCGGGCGTTTCGTGGCAAAGAGCTGGCGTTGATCATGGCCTTGACGCTGGCGGCCTGTTGCATCCCCGGGTCGGGTCTGATGCGGACCTTCACGACGTCGTTGATGTTGCCGCATCACATCAACCGCACGGAGCCGGGTTGGCGTTCGAAGGACATTTTGGCCGAGTGCCCGCCGCGGATGTTGGCGGACATATCGATTGATGAGGACACGGCGCTGACGGGGTTTGTCCAGGGCCTTGGTCAGACGGGCCAGCCTTTTCACCTGAGCCAGGTGCCATGGTCGGCGTGGACGAGCACGCTGTTGTTCTGGCTGCCATTGGTCTTGACCGTGTGGCTGGCGCTGATTGCGATATCGCCGATGCTGCACAAACAGTGGGCCGACCATGAGCATCTGCCCTACCCCGTGGCCAATTTCACCATCGCGTTGCTACCGGGCAGCAATGGCGGTCTGCCGGCGATCCTGCGCCAGCGCATGTTCTGGATTGCGGGAGGAATTGTCTTCGCGATCCACATCAACAATTTCCTGTGCCAGTGGTTTCCCGACCAGCTCATACCATTCAAGACCAACATCAACCTCGTGCCTCTGGCCAAGCTGGTTACGACCTTCCAGCGCGGCGGCGGCGCGGCCATGTTGTCGCCGACCATCTACTTCACCGTGGTCGGCCTGTCGTATTTTTTGGCGACTGACGTGGTGTTATCCTGCGGTATCGGCCCGATTCTCTGGGCCTTTGTGTGCGGCGTCTTCACGACCTACGGCATCAGCCTGACCAGCAACATTGACGGCGTCGGTTATCTGGGCCTGACCCTGCGGTCCATGCTGAACTTTGGGGCCTACTTCGGCATGTTCGGGATGATCATGTATCTGGGCCGGCGCTATTACAGCAGCGCGTTGAAGCGGGCTCTGTTCATCTCGTCGGGCGACGCCGTCGAGCCGCATGTGATCATCGGCCTGCGCATCTTCCTGGTGCTGGTGCCGGTGCTGTTTCTGCAGATGCTGATGGCGGGGCTGGCCTGGCCGTTGGCGGTCATTTACATCGGCGTGCTGTTCATGTTCTTCGTGATGATCAGCCGCGTCATGGCTGAGACCGGCATGTTCTACATCCAACCGTATTTTGTGCCCAGCGGCATCGCCTGGGCACTCTTCGGCACTGGTGCGTTGGGCACGGGCCAGCTGATGATCTTGCTCATGCTCAGTCTCACCCTGGTTGTCGATCCACGCGAAACCCTGCTGCCCTTCATCTCCGGGTCGCTGAAAGTCAGTGACGACCAGAAACTCAAGCTTGGCAAGACCCTGGTGTACTGCAGCCTCGCCATGGTGCTCGGCATGTCGATCGCCCTGCCGACCACGCTTTATCTGCAGTACCGCCATGGTGTGCCGTGGACAGACACTTGGGCGACGAAAATGGTCCCGCGCATGCCCTTTGACAACGTCGCCGCCGCGCACGAAAAGCTCAGCCTGCAGGACCTGCGGGAGAGCGCGGCCGCCTACACCAGCGTCGAGCGCATCAGTCACGCCCGGCCCGAACCCGTCGCCATGATCGCCATGGCCAGTGGCCTGGCGCTGGTGCTGCTGTTTTCGCTGGCGCGCCTACGCTTTTCCTGGTGGCCGCTGCACCCCGTGTTGTTCTTGACCTGGGCGACAGAGCCGCAGCGACGCATGGCCGGGGCCTTCTTCATCGGCTGGCTGGTGAAAGTCATGGTGTCCAAGTACTGCGGTGCCAAGAGCTACCAGGCTCTCAAGCCCCTGATGTTCGGCCTGGTCGCTGGCGAGATTCTCGGCGCGGTCGTACCGTCGATCGTCGGCGCGATATATTACGCGGTCACCGGCGAAATACCGCCGCGCTTCATGGTCCTGCCGGGCTAAGCACACGCCAAGACCGACGGCAACGACAGGCAGAGCTGCGCGACACGTTCGTCCGCGCCAGGACCAGCCACGTTCTTTTCACGTACTCCGCGAGGACGACATGATGTTGAAAACCATATTGCCTCTGTTTCTGCTGTTGTTGAGTGTCCTCGCCACGCCATTGCGGGCGGCGGACGGCGCACCTGGCGCTGCCGCGCCGATCCGCATCACTATCACGTCGCGTTACAACACGCAAAATCGCCAGCCTTACAATCTGCGGCAGTTCTTCAAGCGCCATCCGCATGTACGCCTTGAGCAGTGGGACGGCATCCGCATGCCGGCGGAGGGTTCCCGCGCCAGCTTGGCCATGGCCATGGCTGCCAATATCGGGCCGGACATCTTCGAGACCGACATCCGCCAGGCCGTCGAGCAGGGCCTGGCCTATCCCCTGACTGAGTGGATCGGCGAGGACGGCGTGCTCAAAAACGGCCAGCCGAAGCTCAAGGCGGACGGCACGCCCGACCGCAATGGCCAGGTCGATGCCGACGAGGCCAAATGGGACGGCTGGATGAAAATCAAGCCGCTGTACCGGCAGGTCGTCACCGTGGACGGCAAAGTGTATTCCCTGCCCAACCGCAGCGGCACCTATGTGGGCATCCTCTACAGCTACCGGGTGCTGCGCCGAGCCGGGCTTGACCCCGCGCAGCCGCCACGCGATTACGACGAGTTCATCACCTGGGCGCGCAAGCTCTATGACCACGACGCGCGCACCTTCGGCTTTGCGCTCACGCCGCAGAGCTGGGCCTTTGCGCCGTGGGTGGCCACCACCGGCTCCAGCATCGTCGTGCAGGACCGCGTCAGCCCCACGACCGGCAAAGTCTATACCTTCAATGAGCAGGAAACGCGGCTGGTAGCGCCGGACACCGGCGAGGACCTGGCCGGCGCGCCCGTGTCCTGGCGCTGCAATGTGGCCAGCCCGGCATGCAGCGCGGCAGTCGCCTTCTACCACCGCCTGCGCTGGCAGCCGTGGGTTCGGCACCCCGAGAGCGGTGAGCCCATTGAGCTCACGCCTGAGCAAGCCGCGGCCGGCCAAGCCGAGGTCGCTGGCGAAGTCGTCACCTTCGCTCCCGCCGACGTCGTCGAGGGCTGCATAGACGTGAGTACCGAGCGGCTCCTCGACGTCTTCCGGCGCCTCGGCCGCGAGCTGGGCATGTATCCGCTCTGGGCTGGCGACATGACCGACTTCGAGAACATCGGCGTACAGCCCAGCGATCTGGGCATGATGCCCTTCCCGCCCATGACCCGCGAGCAGCGGCCCGTGTTGCAGGCGTCCAATTCCTTCTTCATGATCGGCAAGGACGTCCTCGCCCGCGGCGGTGACAGCGAGGAGGAGCGCAAGGCCTACCGCGATCTGGTGTGGGAAATCATGACCATCGTCTGCAGCGTCGAAGGCAATGACGAGGCCATCCGCCGCAAAGTCGCCGCCGGCCAGGCGCGTTTCCTCAATCCCCGCGACCTGCGACGGCTCAACTTTGACGACTATCTGCGCGAGTCGCCCAAGGAATACCTGGCCATGTGGGACAAAATCGACTCCGGCGAGATTCTCGAAGTCGTCGAGCCCTTCATGGGCAAGTGGCTGCAGTTCCGCGATTTCTACCAGCGCGAGGTCATTGACCTCGTTTTGCGCCCCAGCGGCCGCGATTTCGACTTCCAGACCGCGCTGGTCAATCTTGAGCGCGACGCCAACACCGGCATCATGTTCGAACGACCGCAAGCGGAGTTGGACAAGCACCGGCCGAAGGCACGCATCATTGTCGCGGTCGCGGCCTTCATCATGGGCTGCTTCCTGGTGCTGATTGTGCGCGACCAGCTTCGTAAGACCGCCAGCACGGTCGGCGTCGTGCGCAATGTCTTTCCCTGGCTGATGCTGGCCCCGGCGATACTGTCCATTGCGCTATGGCGCTACTACCCGCTAGCGCAGGGCATGGTCATGGCCTTTCTGGACTACAAGATCGTGGGCCACTCGCCCTTTGTGGGCCTGAGCAATTTCATCAGCATCATGCTTGATCCCAATTTCTACCACTACATCGTCACGACCTTCAAGTTTGTGTTGTGGAATCTCGTGCTGGCCTTCTTCACGCCGATTTTGCTGGCGCTGCTGCTCACGGAAGTACCGCGGCTGAAAGTCTTTTTCCGCACCATGTTTTTTCTGCCGCAGATGACCAGCGGCCTGGTGGTGACGCTGATGTGGAAGGACATGTTCGCGAGCCGGGCGGAGGGCACCATCAACCGCGCCCTGAACGCGCTGTGCGGCCTCTTCGGCAGCAGCTTTGCGCCGGTGGACTGGCTGGGCGATCCGGCCACCGTCATGGCCTGCGTCATCATCCCCGGCGTCTGGGCGTCGGCCGGCATTGGCAGCCTCATTTACCTGGCCGCGCTCAAATCCGTGCCTGACGAACTCTACGAAGCCGCCGCGCTGGACGGCGCCGGCCTGATATCCAAGATCCGGCACGTGACTATTCCGACGATTTTGCCGCTGGTGATCATCAACTTCGTCGGCGCCTTCATCGGCACCTTCCAGAGCATGGGCAGCATCTTCCTGCTGACCTTTGGCGGCCCGGGCAAGGAGACCATGGTCATGAGCATGGCCATCTGGCAGGAGGCCTACGTCAACCTGCGCTTCAGCCTGGCGACGTCCTACGCGTGGATCCTCGGCAGCATCCTCATCGGCTTTACCTTCCTGCAATTGCGCGTGCTCCGACGGGTGGATTTCCGCCGCGCGCAAAGCGAATAACTCGACAGCAGCCCAGAACTGAGCAACGACCATGTCCATCATCAACGAAACCGAACGGCATTCCGTCAAAGGCCGCCTGGTGATCACCGGCATTTACATCGCCCTGGTGATTGGCAGCCTGGCGATGGTCTTTCCCTTCATGATCACCGTCTGCGGCTCCATGAACAACCACTTTGACTTTGAGCGCCGCAGTCCCTACCCCCGCTTTCTCTTCAGCCGTGCAGACCGCTTCATGCGCACCCTCTGCACCTACTTTCCGGCTTCGCATCGTGCGTCCCTGCAGCAGCTGCGCAGCTACTTTCCGACCCTGCCGGAGACTTGGCAGATGTGGTCGCAGATTGGCGATGAAACCGCGCAGAGCGACCAGTGGGCCGCCGAGGTCCTCCAGCCCCTGGACGACCCGCAACAGCGCCAGTATATCGAAGCCGTCACCCGTGATTTCAACGACTTCTTCCGCGAGTGGCCCCTGGCGGAAACCGTCCTGGCCTACGACAACCGCTTCGTCGCCTCCTTCCTGCGAGGGCACTACGACTCGCTGGCCGCGCTCAACAGCTCATGGGAAATCTCCATCAACGACTTCTTCAAAGTGTCGGCTTCCGAGTGGAGCGGCGAGCCCATTGATCAGCACGGCTACTTTCCCATCCTCGACACGCGCTACCGCGATCTGCTGGCCTTCCGTGACGCCTACCGCGAGAACCGCTACTCGGGCTTCCTCAACCGCCAGCGCGAACTCTCGGCCAGCTATCTGCGGCCGGCGGCGGTCGCCTACACCTGGGAGGAATATGCGGGCAAGGCCCTGGGCCTGAGCGACGCGGTCGCCTTGCGCGAGCTGCCCTTCCCGGTTCCAGCCGACGCCCCGGCGGCCCTGCAGCAGGCCTGGCGCGGCTACCTGCTCGACCGCATGCCGCTGCGGCATATCGAGATTGACGTCACGGCGGAGCGCAGTGAGCGCTATGTGCAGTTCATTCGCGAGCGCTTCCGCAACCTCGAGTACCTCAACCGCGTCATGCGCATGGACTACGAAGACTGGCAGGACCTCACGAACTGGGAGCAGATTTCCCTCGGCCCGCAGGTCCCGGCGGGCCCCATCGCCAAAATCTGGATGGACTACGTGCAGACGGAGGTGCCCGTAGGCGACTGGCGCCTGCGGGACAGCGTGCCCGAAATCGGCTTCCAGCGTTACGCCATGGCCAAGCATGGCAGTCTTGATGCCATCAACCGCGCCTACGGCCGCAGCTACGGCACGCTGGAACAGCTGCGCATACCCTACGGCGAGGCGCTGCTGTCGTCCTTCCACCAGCATGAATGGGGCTACACCCTCTCGCAGATGACGGCCAGTTACCGCACTGTGCTGGACAACCTGTTTCGGCGCGGGCGCACGGTGGCCAATACAGTCATCCTGGTCGTGCTGAGCATTCTCATTACCCTCACCGTCAATCCCCTGGCAGCCTACGCGCTCAGTCGTTTCCGCATGCGCCAGAGCGAGAAGATCATCGTCTTCTGCCTGGCGACCATGGCCTTTCCGACGGCGGTGACCGCGATTCCGGGTTTTCTGCTGCTGCGCGACCTCAGTCTGCTCAACACCTTCGCGGCCCTGGTCCTGCCCGGCGCGGCCAATGGCATGACCATCTTCCTGCTCAAGGGCTTCTTCGATTCACTGCCGCAGGAGCTCTTCGAGGCCGCCACCATCGACGGCGCTTCCGAGGTGCGCATTTTCTTCAACGTGTCCCTGCCGCTGGTGAAGCCCATCTTGGCGGTCAGCATGCTCAACGCCTTCATCGCGGCCTACAATGGCTGGGAATGGGCGATCATCGTCTGCCAGGACCCGCGCCTGTGGACCATGTCGGTGTGGACTTACCAGTTCTACCAGACCCTCAGCGGCGAGCCCTACACCGTCATGGCCGCGTTCATCATCAATTCCATACCCGTGCTCCTCGTCTTTCTCTTCTGCCAGAAGATCATCCTCCGCGGCATCATCCTCCCGCAAATGAAGTAAGACCGCGGCGCAGGTAGGCCCGACAATAACAAGGGAGCCGTTCGGTAATTAGCGTCATGGCTTTGACAAAACACGCAGAAAGCGTGCGACATAGCAAGCTAGAAAAGTAAGTTCCATTGCCCTTTCACCCTCAGTCAGCTTCGCCGACTGAGGGTGAAAGGGCCGAGGAACACCAACATAGTTACCGGCTTACCCAGGGCGGCGCGCGCTTTCAGCGCGCTTGCCCTGGGCTGGTATGTTTCGCGCTTTCAGCGCTTCTGCCGCTTCGCGGCCAGGGAAATGCTGACCGGCGACAAGATTCTTACACAAGAGTGTTTGCACTGCAAAATGTATACGTTACTAGGTAGTTAATGTGCGAAATCTTGTGATGAACAAATGTATTTGCGCCAATGTGACCTAATCTCTTCTTTTGCGAAAGGATTTTTTACAATAGACTCCTTGTTAGGTAGTTATGCATGAATTTGCCCCGTAGGGGCACGACCATGCTTAACCCCAGGCTTCAGCCTGGGGTAAGGTGTCCTAGCGAACTGTGCCTCGTAGAGGCACTACAGCACCGAAGTCTTGGTTGAAAATGGTCTGTAATCGTGTTCAGATTGTGTTTGTCAGGCATCCAGTTGTGCCCCTACGGGGCACGATTGACTGGAGAGCATTTTCCCCAGGCTAAAGCCTGGGGTTAAGCATAGTTAAGCGCCTACGGCGCATGTCAAGTCTCTCTTTCTATCACAAGATTTCGCACATTACCAATTCGTAAGCTCGTCTATCATGTGATCATCCAACTGCCCACAGCCAGAGGAAAAACAGTCATGAAATTTCGATTCTTCAGCGCCATCGTCCTCACACTCGGCATGTTTGCCGTTTCGCCTCTGCGCGCGCAGGATGTCGACCTGGCTGCCATCGTCAAGAGCCAGGCCGAGCGGTCGAGCGTGTGGAACCGCGTGCAGGCGTTGGCACCCAGCATGACGTCCCGCGAACTTTTTTCATACGCGCTGCTGCTTTGCGAAGCGCAGATTGAGCTCGATCGCCTCGACCGTCTTTTCGAGGTCGCCGCGCGCATGCAGGACCGCGATCCCGAAAGTCGCGGCTACGGCAACTTCCGCTGGAACTGGCGCGACGGCGCCGTCCTCGATTTCAATGCCGGCGATTTCTGCATGGAAAATGCCGCCGTCATCTGGATCAAACACCACGATGTGCTCAGCGACAAACAGCGGGAGGCGCTTCGCGAGCTGATCGACTACGCCATTGAGGGCTGCCTGCGCCACCGCGTGCCCTCCAGCTACACCAACATCGCCATCATGAACGCCCAGAACCTCATTCTCTTGGGCGAAATGCTGGGGCGCGACGACGTGCTCACCGAAGGCCGTAAGCGCCTGGACGATTTTTGCGCCTACACGGCCAGCAACGGCATCCATGAATACTGCAGCCCGACCTACGCTGGCGTCGATCTGATGTGCCTCCACCGCCTACACACATACTGCGTCACGCCGGCCGTGCGTGAGCAGTGCGACGCGCTACTGAGCGTCTTCTGGACCGACGCCATCGCCAATTGCTTCGCGCCGGCTTTCCGCCTCGGCGGCGCCCACAGTCGCGACTACGACTACCTCGGCGGCCGCGGCATTCTCGACAGCTGGCTGGCTGCTGCCGGCTGTTTTGCTGATCCGAATCCGCACGCCACGCCGCCGTTGCTGTGGCTGCAGAGCAGCTGGCGGCCGCAGGCAGCGTGGCTGCGCGATCTGCAGGTCGCACCGCGGGTGGTGACCCAGGTGTGGGGGCCCAACAGCAACGAATACCGCGTCATGTGGGCCGGCAAGCACGTCGCCCTCAGCGTCGCGGGCAAGACCTACCACAACATGGACGCGCCGATGGTCGTGAATTTCGCCGGCCCGCACACGATGCCCCGTGGCTATTTCATCGCTGACGGCCGCCGCGACCCCTATGGCAAGAAGGTCATTCCGGAGGGCGCCGGCCCGCATCAGAAGACTCTCCATCTCATGCCCTACTGGTATGCAGTTCAGGACGGCCAGGACGCCCTCGGTCTGGCGCTGCAGCGGCAGGAAGACAGCCGAAACTACCCGACGCTCGAATCCCATTTCGTGCTGCCCTACCCCTGCGACGAGCTCTTCATTGGCGACCGCGCGGTCGCGTTTGACGCCAAGGCGCCCCAGGCGTTGCCGGTCGCGCCCGGCGAGGCAGTCGTCATCCGCCATGGTGGTGGGGCGGCGGCGATCCGCGTCGTCTGGGGCCAGAACACGGCTGGCGAGCCCGCGCCGGTTGCGCTCATCCACGACGGCAATCGTCACGGCGTCATCCGCCTCACCGTCGCGCACCACGACCAGTGGGGCATGCCCATCGGCACAGATGCGCCCGTCGGCGCCGCCTTCTGGGTCCGCGTGTTCGACCAAGCCGACAACGCCGAGCTCTTCGCGCAGTGGCGCCAGGACTTCGCGGCCGCGGCCGCCGATGCGCGTTGTGACGGCGACAGCCTCGTGGTCACGGCCAACGCCGCCAGCGGCCAGGCGTTGCGTCTTCTCAGTTACAAGCCCTTCACGGCACTGGGCGGAGCCGATCCCCTGCCGGAGCGCGCCGTCCTTGCCGTCAATGGCCGCGACCTCGGCGGAGAATATCTGGCTGGCCTGCCGGCGGTCATCGCCTACCAGCAGCAAATCGCCGAAGCGCTCAAACGGCAAGAGGGCAACGCCATCACGGTCCTGCCCGACCGCGATATGACCTGGGAAGCGGAAGCCGGCGCAGTCTTCCCGAACATGGTCGTGGCCAAGGACGACCCGCAGGCCTCCGGCGGCGGCTACGTGTGGGCTCCCGGCGAGCCCGGCGCCCGCGGCGGCGGTGGCGGTTATGTGCTGCAGAACCTCCAGGTCGTCAAAGCCGGGCTGTACTACCTCTCCGCGCGGGTCATTGCGCCCTCGCCTGAAGACGACTCGTTCTTCGTTTCCGCCAACGGCGAGAAGTTTTCCATCCTCGACCAATTCACCTGGCATCTGCCGACGGTGAGCACGGAATGGTACTGGGCCATGGTGGCCGACAGCAGCAATCCCGACGGCATACCCATGCGGCTCCCTGAAGGCATGGTGACCCTGCGCGTGCAAGTCCGCGAAGACGGCACCAAGATCGACCAGTTCCGGCTCTCGCCCGAACCCGGCCTGCGCTGAACCGGGCACAAGTCAGCGGCCGCGTTGTCAAAGGTCTGCGTTGCCCCATCCGGCAACCTGGTAGTTATCTTCCCCCCCCGCCACCCGGAGCAGCAGTCAGCCATGAGCTTCCGTCAGAGCATCGCGTCATCTCTCAGCAACGGCTGGCGTTTTCTGCGCCGGCATGTAGCGACGCTGTGCTGGCTGGCTGTGACGCTGTCGCTGCTGGCGGCATTGGCTCTGGTCACACTGCTGCCTGGCGCCGTCGAGAAGGTCGTCAACAACTTGGCGGCTAGGCTCAGCGCCGACGGGGCGATTGAAGTTACGGTCACGCGCATCGGCCTCTTCGGCAGCGACCTGTCCTGCCGCAGCAACGGTGACGCGCACGGCGTCCCAGACGGCATTGAGCGCTATCTCAACATCCCCAGCATCCGCATCAACTACCGGCCGCTGCAACTCCTGCGCGGACAGCTCAGCAGCATTGACATCGACGGCGCACAGGCCGCCGTGTTCGTCAAGGACGGACAGGTCGAACTGCCGCTGCTCAGGCTGCTCAAGCGCGACGCCACGCCGGAGGCCGCACCGGCGCCGGCGCCTTCCTTTGACCTGCCTGCCTTCTACGCATCACTGCCGGTGCGCGTGGACACGATCCGCATCGACGGCGATATCATGGTCTGCACGCCCCACGAGATCATCCCTGTAGCCTGCCAGCTTCGGCTTCAACCGCCGCCAGCGGCTGACGGGCCGGTGATCGACTTCCAGGTGAAGCTGCACCATTCCCGCAATACCCTGCGCAGCACGGGCCGCATGGTCATTGACGCCGCTCGGGTGTACGCCAGCGCGCAGTGGCAAGCCGACAGCGAGGCCATGCCGCTCAGCCTCCGCCGCCTGCTCCCCGCGCAATGCCAGGCATCGTTCAGCGGCCAGGCCGACATAGTTTTCGCGCTCGCCAGCATGGACCTGCAGGTCTTTATCGCAGCGTTCGCCTGCAAGGCCAATCTGAGCCAACAACAGGCCGAAATCAAGGGCAATGCCGCAGTGGGCCTGAATGTCCGGACCCGCGTGCTCAGCGCCCTGGACGCGCGTCTGGAGGGCATCATTGACCTCAGCGAGCAATCACTGCGGCTCCATTGCCAGCCTGTCGTCACCGCCAAGCTCCAGGCTGACCAGCAGCTGGCGCTCAGCATCACGGGCATCAACGCCGACATCGCTGGCACCAAACTCGCCATCAACCGGATTGACGCCAGCTGCGACAGCGCCGGCAAGGCCGCCCAAGGCAGCATGCACGCCACCGTCAACGACCAGTCGCTGCCGAACCTGGCTTTCGCCATCACCCGCGACCAAGACGCAGTCGCCATCGACCTGAGCAGCGCCAGCGCAGCCGCCCCGGCGCCGCCCTTGTCCATGCAAATTGCCGGCTATGACATCAAGCTATCCGCGCCGGCCATCAGTGCGCAGGCGCAGCTCAACGATGGCGGCCACTGCCAACTGAGCCTGTCATGCCAGGATCTGCGCGTCGCCCACGACGAGTTCCGCGCCGCCATGAGCGCCAACAGTGTGGCCATCCACGCCGAGGCGCAGCTCAGCGACAGCATCGACTACCAGCTGGCCATGGAATGCGGTGACCTCACGCTGACGCGCGACGACATTCAGGCCGGCATGAGCACCGCCAACGTGGATATCAGCGGCAGCGGCAACGACGCCACGGCGCGCGTGCTGCTCGGCGCGTTGTCCGCGCAGTGCCCCCCGGGCGTTCAGGCCGCCATTGGTGCCTGCAGCGTCGAGCTCAGCGCCAATGGTCCGGATGTCCAGGCGGTGGTCCGCGTCAACGACGGCCGCGTTGCCATGCCCGAGCGGGATTTTTCCGCGCAATTCACGTTGGAATGGCCGTTGTTGTGGCCGCCGCCGGCAAGCGCCGCGCCAGTCGGCGTCTTCCACATCAGCGACTGCCGGCTAGGCCAGGAGGCCCTCGGCGCCATGGAGGGCACGGCGACCCTCAGCCAGGCCGGGCTGGCGATCGCGGCTGACGCGTCGCTGCGCGGTCTGACGGCGTCGCTCAAGGCCGACCTCGCGCCTTTCCCAGCCGCCGATGTCGCGCTACGCGCTGCGTTCACCTTGCCGGAGCAGCCCCTGCCGCAGGGCATTCTGCCGGTGTCGCTCGTGCCCCAGCTGGTGGATTTCAGCATTGCCGGCAGGGTCGCTGGCGACGCCACTTTCAGCATGGCTGGGGGCAAACAGCAGGGCAAGGCCGCGTTCAGCTTCAGCAATGGTGTCGTGAGTAACCCCAAGCAGAAGCTCGCGGTCAGCGGCCTGAAACTGTCCTTCGCCCTGGCGGACTTGCCGGCCTTACGCAGCGGCGGCAATCAGCAGGCGTCTTTCCAGGAGCTCAGCGTGGGCAAAATAGCCATCAGCAATGGCCGTTTGCGTTTTGGCATGGAACGACCGGACTCCTGGCTGGTCGAAAACCTCAGCTTTAAATGGTGCGATGGACGAATACGGCTGGACTCGACTCGTTTCTCGCCGGAGACAAAACGGCCCCGACTCACCCTCACTTGCGACCGGGTCAAGCTTGGCGCCCTGCTCGAACAGCTTGGCGTCGGCCAGGACCAGGGCGAAGGCCGCATCAGCGGGACCATACCCGTGGTGCTAACGGAACACGGGCCGCGCTTCCGGGATGCGTTCCTCTATTCGACACCAGGCGAAACCGGCATGATCAGACTGCGGCCGGCCGGCACCCTCAGCGCCATGGCTGCGGCGTCAGACCAGCTGTCGCTGGCCCTGGATGCCCTCTCGGATTACAGCTACTCGTGGGTAAGACTCTCTCTCGACAGCGACAAGGACATGCTCAAACTCAAACTCGAAACCGACGGCAAGCCTACGCAACCGCTCTACTACGCGCCCAAGGACGGCAGCATTGTCCGCTCCGCCGTCGCCAGCATCTTCCAGGGCTTGCAACTCAACGCCAACTTCAACATCCCCCTTGAAAAAAGCACCGAATTGTTCCAGAATTTCAACCAGCTCTTCAAGCAACAGTAACGATCACAACGTAGAAAGGCCCACATGAACGCACGTAAACTCACCCAGTTGGCATTGCTTGCCGGGGGTATCGCCCTCACCGGCTGCATCAAAACCAAACACGAAATCCAAACCCAAAGCGAAATCAAACCCATCGAAATCAAGCCCATTCACATTACCATTGATGTCAATGTCAAAGTAGACCGCGCCCTCGATGACTTCTTTGGTGATATCGACAAAAATGCCCCGAAATGACCGAAACGCGCTAATGAACATCCTTAATAACCTCAATAACAAGGAGTTGCAGCCATGAAAAAAATGATCATCGCCCTAGCCGTTCTTATGCTCGCCCTGCCGGCCTTCCTGCCTGTCGCCAGCGCCCAGGACGCAGCGACCATCAAACAGAATATGATCAACCGTCTGCCCGCCATCGCCGCCATGAAAAGCAAGGGCCTCGCCGGCGAAGACAACCGCGGCTACCTAGCGGCCGTGTCCAGCCAACTCAGCGCCGCCGACCAAGCCGTCATCGACGCCGAAAACGCCGACCGCAAGGTCGTCTACGAAGCCATCGCCAAACAAACCGGCGCCACCGCCGATCTCGTCGGCAAACAACGCGCCAAACAACTCGCCGCACAGGCCGCCGCCGGTGAATTCGTCATGGACGAAAACGGCGCTTGGACCAAGAAATAACGCGCGAGCTGTAATCGGCAGTCGGCAGTCTTTGGCCTTCTTTCGCGGACGGATCAGCTGTCTTTTGCCTTCTCTCGCGGACCGATCGGACCGATCAGGTCGTCCGATCAGTCGGATCAGTCCGATGATTAGTCTTCCCAACTCACTCCAGGACCACTTTCCACCATGCCAAGCCCTCTTGCCGCCCTTAGCAAAGACGAGCTCCTTGCCTTAGTCGAATGCCTTGCCAAGAACATGGTCGCTCTCGACGGCGTGTGGTTCCAGGCCTGCGAACAAAGCGACGGCATGGACAAAGCCATGGCGTTGGACGAGGCGGTCTGGACCCGCTTTGCGTTCCTGGAGGCGCGGCGTTTCAAGGCCTTTCTGAAACTGCCCGAGCAGCCCGGCCTGGCCGGGCTGCGTCAGGCCTTGCCTCTCCATTTCAACTCCATTGTCAACGAAGCGGAAATGATCGACGACGCAGACGGCGCGCTGATTTTCCGCACCATCACCTGCCGGGTGCAGCAGGCGCGCAGCCGACAGAACATGCCTTGGCATCCCTGCCGCCCCGTCGGCCTGGCCGAATACAGTGCTTTCGCGCGCGGCATTGACGAACGCATCCGCAGCGAGGCCATCAGCTGCTACCCGGTGGTCACCGACAGCAGCTGCGCCTGCTCATGGCGCTTCACGTTGACCGCCAACAACTCAGTCGCCAGCGCGGAACATCCCGCAGAGGCTCGCCCATGACCAGACATCACCCAGCCGGCTTTGCCACCATTCTTTTCCTCGGCGTCCTCGGCGTCCTACTCGCCACGCCCGCCCGTGCCCAGAGCTGGCAACGTGAGCACTACCAGCTCCACGCCCAGGGCGGTGACCTCGTCTTGGCCGACGGCAAGGGCCGTCCGCTGGCCGTAATCGGCGACCTCCATGTCGGCTGGGGCGCACCGCAGCTTTTTCGCCCCACGCAAGTCCGCGCCATCGCCGACGGGCGCCTCCAGGTGGACTACGTCGTCGATAATGACAGCGCTGCCAACGCGGCCTTTTCGGCCGAATACGAGCTGGGCGACGCCATCATCCGTGCCGAATACCGCCTGCGCTTGCCACCGGCGGTAAAGGCCGGCGGCGCCATGCTGCAATTTTCGCCGGCAGAGGGCGCCGAGCACCGCAAGGTCCTCAAGGCCGGTCGGTGGCAGCACGCCGCCAGCGCTGGCGGCAGCGACTTTGAGATTTACGACGGCTACTTCCGCGTCATCGCCGGCGGTGACAGCTGCGCCCTGATGGCCATTCACGGCAATGCCCTGTGGCGCAACGATCGCCGCCAGCACCTCACGTTCACGCCCGAAGGTGAGCCCGGCAACTACTGCGGTCGTGCCGAATACGTGGTCGCCCCGACGGCCATGCCGGCGCTCGCCCCGGCCGTGCTCAACAATCGTCCTTACGCCATCGCGCTGAGCACGCCCAGGCCCTATAACTGCTTTGCGCCGGCCGACGGCCTGGCGCCTTTCGCCGTCACCGTCGGCGCCACGCACGCCGGCACGGCCACCCTGGCTGTGCAGGTGCGGGATTTCGACGGCCGAGTCGTCCTCCAGGAGCAACGCGACCTGACCTTTACCGAACGCGCAATTCGCCGCGAGGCCTTCGTGTTGCCCATCGCCGAAGTCCAGCGAGGTATCTTCTTCGTCTGTGCCAGCATCCGCGACCAAGACCACGAGCTCGTTTTTGCGCGCACGACCATCGCCGTCCTGCCGCCGCATGACTTCAGCGGCGACGAACGCAGCATCTTCGGCATCGCGGCCTTCTTCAACGAGCCCAGCCGCGACGACGCCCTGGCCATGCTCAAGCGCCTCGGCGTCCGCTATGTCCGCCAGGGGGATAACCGCCAGGCGCCCGCTGGCATCACCTTCTTCGGCCATACCAGCCTGCGGCCCAATTGCAAACCAGAAGACCTGGACGCCGTCATCCAGAAGCTCGCCACCGCCGTCATTGAGCGCCAGAATCCCGTCTACGAATTCTGCAACGAGTGGAACATGGCCGCGCTCAACAAGCCCCCCGAGGAAGCCACAAAGATACGCCGCGAGCGCGCCGAGCTCTACACCGAGGCGCTCAAACGCCTCCGCGCCATCCGCGCCGCCGCTGGTGCCGACTTCAAGATCGTCAGCGTCGGCATCGCCGGTGCCGACCTGGATTTTTTGCGCGCCCTCCACGACGCCGGCGCCCTCGCGCTTCTCGACGGCATCGCCCTGCATCCCGGCCGCGGCAATGTCACCGCCGATGCCGCCTTCGGCTTTTGGAATTACTTCGGCAGCGTCCGCATCTTTCAGGACGCCATCCGCGAACTCTGCCCGCCGGGCGCGCCGCTGCCGCTCTACCTGACCGAGGTCTACGCCTGCACCCACGCCAACAACTGGTGGAAGGACTCTTGCCGCGCCGCCGCCGAAAACACCGTCATCAGCTACGCCCTGGCCATGGCCGCCGGCGCCCGCCAGACCTTCTTCTACCAGTTCAATGACGGCACCCATTTCGATATCGGCGGCGTCCGCGAAAACGACTCCGAATACAGCTACGGCCTCGTCCGCCGCGACGGCTCGCTGAAGGCCGCCGCCCTGGCCTACGCCGCCATCGCCGAGGCCCTCGACCAGGCTGAGTTCAGCAGCTATCACCGCCCCGGTGGCGACGACGAGAGCGTCAATCCCCCCGCAGCGCCCGACAGCAACCTCCACGTTGTTCGCTTCGCCACGCCACGCGGCCCTCTCGCCATTCTCTGGGACCGCAGCGAAGGCTATGTCCAAAGCCAGCGCGATGACGCGCTGCATCACCGCGAAGCATGGGTGCCGCACTGGACAAAAAGCACCACGGTCACCCTGCCCTGCGCCGGCGACAACGCCACCGTCATTGACGTCATCGGCCGCAGCCGCCGCGTCAGCGCCGTCAATGGCGCCATCACCATCGCCATCTCCGGCGAGCCCGTCATGATCTACGGCCTGGATGAAAACACCGCCACCGCCCCCTGAGCCGTCGGCGACATGGCAGCCGCAGGTGACGCCGGCAAAAACAACCGCCGAGTTGCATTTCCATTGCGAAAAGTGCAATTATCCTTTCACACTAGGTTGTTTTTTGCTATGCGACCGGTTGTTTTTTGCCATATGGTTGGTATTTTAATCCATCACCCACGCTGGAGCCGCCAACACGCAAGCGCGACCTCGCTGCCACCTGGCTTCCGCTGCTGGCGGCACCGTACCCGATTTCATCAGCGCAATCGCATTAATAGCACTCGGCGTCTCGTGCGCCGACAATTAGGAGGAGCACCATTATATGGGCAAATTATTCGGCACCGACGGCATTCGTGGCAAGGCCAACTGCTACCCCATCACCCCTGAAATCGCCTTAACCCTCGGTAAAGCCATCGCGCACGTCTTCGGTGCCTCCGGCCACGGCGAGCGCAAGGCCGTCATCGGCAAGGACACGCGTCTGTCGGGCTACATGCTTGAGGCCGCGCTCACCAGCGGGCTGCTCAGCAAAGGCATGGACGCCATCGGCGTCGGCCCCATGCCCACGCCGGCCGTCGCCCACTTGACCAAATCCTTCAATGCCTCCTGCGGCATCATGATCACGGCTTCCCACAATCCCGCCGAGGACAACGGCATCAAAATCTTCAGCGCCGACGGCTTCAAGCTCCCCGACAGCATCGAAGAGCAGATTGAGGACTTCATCAACACGAACGCGCCGCCACCCGCGCATGCCACGCCCGCCCCCATCGGCAAGGCCTTCCGCATTGACGACGCTCGCGGCCGCTACATCGAATTTGCCAAGGCCTCGGTCAAGAATCAGAGCCTACGCGGCCTGAAAGTCGTGCTGGACTGCGCCAATGGCGCGGCCTATTCGCTGGCGCCGCTCATCTTCAGGGAACTGGGAGCGGAAGTGCTCAGCTACGCCGTACATCCTGACGGCACCAACATCAACCAGAACTGCGGCGCCATGCACCCCGAGAGCATCGCTGAGATTGTTCGCCAGCACAGCGCCGATGTCGGCATCACCCTCGACGGCGATGCCGACCGCATCATCTTCCTCGACGCCAGCGGCAATGTGGTCAACGGCGATCGCATTCTCGGGCTCTGTGCCATCGACATGTTTAGCCGCAAACGCCTGGCCAATGACACGTTGGTTGTCACCAGCATGAGCAACCTCGGCCTGCATAAGGCCATGGCTGACCGCGGCATCCGCACTGTCACCACCGCCGTCGGTGACCGCTATGTCATCGAATGCATGCGCGAGAACGGCTACAACCTCGGCGGTGAGCAGTCCGGCCACATCATTTTCATGGACTATGTGACTACTGGCGACGGCATTATCACCGCCCTGCATGTGCTCAAACAGATGATCGTGGCCGGCAAGAGCCTGCGCGAACTCGCCGATTTCATGCAGGAATACCCCCAGCAGCTCAAGAGTATCAAGGTCAACGAAAAGAAGCCCATTGAGAACGTCCCGGCCCTGCGTGACGCCATCCGCGACTGCGAGGACGCCCTCGGCAAGCGCGGCCGCACGGTCGTGCGCTACTCGGGCACCGAAAACAAGATCCGCGTCCTGGTGGAAGCCGAAACCGGCGCCATGGTCGAGCAATGGACCAGCCATCTTTGCAACGTCATTGAACGGGAGCTGTGCTCATGAAACTAGAAATCCGCGACGGCGGCAAGCCCAGTGAACTCCTGCCCCTGTCCTGCAGTTTCGCGCTGCAAGACCTCCCGGTGGCTGGCGTCAGCATCAAGTCGCGGCTGGAACAGCGTTTTCAGCAGGCTGCCGCCAGCCAGAAAACGCCACTGCACCTCAGCATCCACCCGTCGCTCTGGCCTTCAGACTCACTACTCCGCCAGCTCGTCGGCTGCGTCACGCCCTTCCGGCTCTGCGCCGCCGACGGCCAAGTCCTCGCCTGGGGGAGCCGCGACGGCAAGGAACCCGACGGTGACAGCAATGCGCTGGTCTGCGACGACGCGTCACTGGTCATCCGCCATCCCTGGGACATCCTGCGGCTCTGCGAAATCGTCGTCGGCGCCATCAGCTGCGACCGCATTCTGGGCACCGTCCGCGAACGCGTCACCATCGACGGCGTGCTTGAGCTCGGCGAAGGCTCCGTTGTCCTCCCTGGCGTCTATATCGAGGGCAAGGTCATTGTCGGCAAAAATGCCAAGATCGGCCCGAACTGCTATATCCGCGGCACGACCTACATCGGCGACAGCTGCCACGTCGGCCAGGCCGTGGAAATCAAAAACAGCATGCTGATGGAAAAGGTCGCCGCCGGCCATCTCAGCTACATCGGCGACAGCGTCGTCGGCCCCCGCACTAATTTCGGGGCGGGCACCATCACGGCGAACTTCCGCCATGACGGCAAAAACCACCGCTCAATGGTCTGCGGCAAGCTGCTTGACACCGGCCGGCGCAAATTCGGCGCCATCATCGGCGCCGATGTCCACACCGGCATCCACACGGCCATCTATCCCGGCCGCAAACTCTGGCCAGGCGTCTCCACCCGCCCCGGCGATGTGGTGCAATACGACCTCCACCCCGAAGAATAAGCCCCGGTGGACCCAGTGGACCCAGTGGACCCAGTGGACCCAGTGGACCCGGTGGCCCCGGTGGCCCCGGTGGACCCGGTGGACCCAGTGGACCCAGTGGACCCAGTGGACCCAGTGGACCCAGTGGACCCTGTGGACCCAGTGGACCCGGTGGACCCGGTGGACCCGGTGGACCCGGTGGACCCGGTGGACCCGTTGGACTGATTCGTTCCCCAGTCGTAAGGGCGGTCGTGAGGGCGGGCTTGTAGACTGCCCCGACAGACGATGCCAGCAAACGGAGCCTCGCCGGCCTGGCGAGCCAACTGTAACGCGCCTGTCACCCGATCGTGAGGGTGCCGCTCTGTTGGCGGCTCGGGCGCCATGAAGGGCGCCGCTCTGTTGGCGGCTCGGGCGCCCTGGAAGGGCGGGCTCTGTTGGCGGCTCGGGCACCAATGGAAGGGCGGGCTCTGTTGGCGGCTCGGGCGCCCTGGAAGGGCGCCATCACCGTAGCCCCGGGCGAAGCCCGGGGGAAGGATTGTCCCCTCACGAGAATGCCCAGTAAGGGCATCTCAAAACCACCGTTACCCTTCACGCCTTGGTGCCCCTTGGGTACACCTTGTCGCTCCATCACGCATCCTCCCCGGCCACCACGCATCCTCCCAGGCCAATAATGGCGGGCGGTCATTCGTAGTGTTTTCAGCTATTGGCCGCATAATCCCCTGCTCAGCTCTTACCCGGAGAATCCCATGTCCACATCCGTCCTCGCATCTGCCCTATTCCGTCCACACCGGCCCGTCCTTGCCTTGACGCTCGGCCTGGCTTTGGCCGGCACGGCCTACAGTCAGCCCATACCCGCAACCCATGACCAGAAACCGGGAGAAAAGCCCATGACCGCCCCGAAAGCCATCGTCCTCAAAGTCAACGGCATTGTCAGCTACAGCGATTTCGGCGCCAAAGGCGACGGCACCAGCGACGATGGCGCCGCCATTGCCGCTGCACACAAATACGCCAATGAGCACGGCCTTCCGGTCAAGGCCGATGACGGCATGGCTTTCTACATCGGCAGCAGCAAACGCACCATTACCATCGAAACCGAC
>JAQWBY010000265.1 GCA_028706165.1 Lentisphaeria bacterium
ATGACCAAGAACCGCCTGTACTTCGGCAATCTCATGGTCAACCGCGGCCTGGCTGACGGCCTGGTTGCCGGCTCCATCGCCTCCACGCCGGACATGCTGCGCAGCGCCTTCCATTGCATTGGCACCGCCAAGGGCATCGCCACCGCCAGCAGCTGCTTCCTCATGGACCTCAAAACGCCCAGCCCTGCCGGTGATGAAACCCTCATCTTCGCCGACTGCGGCGTTAACCCGAATCCTACGGCCGAAAATCTGGTCGACATCGCCATCGCCACCATCAAGACTCACCAGGCGCTCATCGGCACCCAGGCAAAACTGTCCTTCCTCTGCTACTCCACCAAGGGCAGCGCCAAGGGCGAACTCGTGGACAAGATGGCCAGCGCCGCCGCCATGACCAAGGCCCGCATCGCCGAACTCGGCATTGACGCGCTCGTCGACGGCGAACTCCAGGCCGACGCCGCGCTGGTGCCTTCCGTCGCCGCCGCCAAGGCCCCCGACAGCCCGCTCAAGGGACAGGCCAACATTCTGATCTTCCCGGACCTCAATTGCGGCAATATCTGCTATAAAATCACCCAACGCCTGGCCGGCGCCGAAGCCTACGGGCCAATCCTCCAGGGCGTCGCCAAGCCAGTCAACGACCTCTCCCGCGGCTGCACCGCCGAGGACATCGCCGGCGTCGTCGCCATCACCATCTGCCAAGCACTGGTGAAATAAGGGCGCACGCGGTCAACGCAACAGCGGATAGATCATACAACAGCGCCGGGACTGCCCCACACCAGTCAGCCCCGGCGCTGTTTGTTTTCACGACCAGGCGGACAGTGGTGCGCAACTCAGCAGCCGTGCTGAGCAATGCAGCGGAAGCGGACGACTTCGCCGGCCTGCTCGTCCACGCGGCCGAATTCCGCGCGGCGCAGCCCGGGCAGCCAAATAATCTCGTCGCCAGCGCAGATGACCGGCCAACACCGGCGTTCCTCCCGACCAATCTTGGCATCAGTAAAGATGTCCTGCAATTTTTTTCGGTGATTTGACGCAAAGGGTTGCATGCGGTCACCGGCCTGCCAGGCGCGCACAGTGAGGACGGCAGGCAGCGCCGTGGCCGCGAAGAACTCCTCGTTGGTGCCGGTCGGCGTTGTCCACACATCACTGGCCTTCAGTAACGTCGCCTCAAGAACCATGCCGTTGGCGCAAAGGAATGTCGCTTCGCGGCACCAATCCCAGTCGCTACAGAAGACCGCGCCAGAGCCAGCGTTGGCGCCCTCGGCGCAGCCGCTCATGACAGGCAACGCCATCGGGTTAGCAACTGCTAGACCCGCGTCACTGACGGCGATAGCCAGGCCCTTGCGAACGGACAGGTAACGCGTGCCGCCTCGTTCCCGCTGCGACTCGCAGGCGTCCTGCAGGCGTGCCACCAACGCCGCACCGGGAATAATACCCGGCCCGGCATGTTCGTCGAGCCATATGCGCAAGACCCGTTGCATCAAAGCCGGGTGCAGTGCCTGCCAGTCCCGCAGGTCCCGCATTTGGCCATAGGCGTCCCGTGCGGCCATTTCGAGGTAATCGGCATCCATGCGCAGAACCCGCGCGGCCTGTTGCAGGCCCTGGTCTTCACCGAAGATTGTGCGGAAGAGAGGCATAAGGTCATGGCGCACTGCATTGCGGCGGTAGGTACGGTCTCTGTTACTGTGGTCCCTGCGCCAGTCCGTGACGTCCTGCCCCTGCAGCCACGACTCAATCTCAGCCCGGCGGCATGACAGCAGCGGCCGCAGCAGCTGCACACCGCCAATTTGGCGTTCCTCGCGCAGGCCAGTCAGGCCGCTGCTATTCGCACCGCGCGCCAGGCGCATGATGAGCTCTTCCATCACGTCGTCACCATGATGGCCAAGAAAAACTACTGTTGGCTCATCGGCGCCCAGGCGTTGCCAAAGCGCCAGCCGGAGACGGCGGCCAGCCTCCTCCGTGCTTTCGCCGCTCAGGCGTTGCCCTGGAACATCAAGGTACTCCAGGCGAAAAGCTATGCCGCGTCGCTCGCAAAAAGCTCGGCACCACGCTGCGTCGGCATCAGCGTCGGCACCACGCAGGCCGTGATGACAATGCACCGCCAAAACGTCCTTTGCGCCGGCCGCCAGCAGGGCCAACAGTAGAGCCGTGCTGTCAGCACCGCCACTGAAACCGACCAGCAGACGACAACCCGCGAAATCGCGACAACAAAGAAATTTCCTGACTTGGTCGCTGATGTCGATCATGTTTGCCTATAGCGCTGGCAGAATCGCCATGGGCCCCCACCGTGACTCGCCGGCGCGTTCTTCTGCCGCTGCAGTCAGCCCTTGAACTGAATACGCAGGGTACGGATTTGTTTGGCGTCAGCGCTAACGACGACCTCGCGGCCATCAGCGGCCAATGCTTCGCCGTCCTCTTCGGCCAGGTCGCAGTAGTTAGCACTAGCGATGTCCAGCCAGAGCCGCAGGCGTTCCTGCGCGGGCTGGGCGTGGGGATTCCACAGACGAATAATGACGCCGCGGCCGTCCTCGGCATCTTTACAAGCCGAGAAAATCAGCTGGCCGTCCACTAGTTCCATGAAGCTCTGGTCCGGCGCCTGGTCGCCAGTCAGTTCCGGATAGCCCGAACGGCATTTGCCACTTTGGCGGAAGACGAGCGGACTTTGCATCACAAAGAGCTGATCGAAGGCGGCGGTTACCGGCAGCTCGCCAGCGTAGGGCATGATGGCAAAATCGACGTGCAGCGGGCAGAGCTCCAGGCCATCACGGCCCGCGGTCGAGCCAACGGTGCGGCGATAGGACCTGAACAGCGTCATCTGTAAGGTGCGGCGCGCATCATCGACCACGCCGCCTTCATGCATGCCGCCAGGAACGATTAGCGCCAGGCCACGGCTGCCATCGCCAACGGCCTGGAGGTGCAGGAAGGGCTTTTCGGCCAGGTCGGCTTCGGCCCAATCGGCAGTTTCCCGACGCAGACGAATGGACCGTTCGACGAGATCGTAGGGATGATGGGCCAGCCAGCTCTGCGCAGCCACGGCGTCGCTGGGAAACAGCAGCCGCAGGCGGTGGTCTTCGATGTTGTTGCGGATTTCACAGTGGCACTCAAGCGCTCGGGCGCCGCGACGCAGGGTCACCGTGGTGACGATGGTGAGGCCACGGCGGCTTTCACTACGACGCTCCTGATTGAAGTCATAACGTTCCGGCAGGTCCATGGTGGTCTGGATGCGGAAGGTCACCGCCAGCGGACCGTCGTGCACGACGCTGATCTGCGGAGCGGCTCCCGTTGAGAGAGCAATTTCGTCAGATGCGCTCTGGCCATGGAACCAGCCGTCGCCGATTTCACTGCGGTCCTCAAAGAGCATGAGGTCGCTGTAAACCTGGCCACTGGCCTTGTCACGCAATTCAATGGTGCCATTAGCGGCGATGCGCATGGCGAGATGTTCGTTTTCGGCGCTGCCAGGACCATTGCGCAGACTGCCCATGGACCGCTGCAGATAAGGCGCCGGTTTGACCACCAGCGAACGGAAGCCCGTCGCCGGAATGTCGAGGTCAATGGCGACAGTGTAGCGCGCGTGGGGCGTGCCGGTGGCATTCCAACCCATGACAGCGTATTGCGTGCGCTCGGCACGCCGGGGCTCGACGGCCAGAATCTGGTACGGCACCCGCCGGCCGTCGGCATCCTCAAGTATGAAGGCGTTAAGGACCTGGCTATGGAAGGCATCGCACAATTTGTTCGGCCAGTCATGCGGAAAGTCGATATCGACCATGCAGCCGCCCGCCCAGGGGCGCGGCACACAGTTGCAGACCGTAAGAGTGAATTCATGCGGCGCCGTACCCAGTTCCCGACAGCGGCTGCTGATCATGCCCAACGCACGGTTGCGGATTTGCCGGCCGAGTTGCTCGACCTGATCAAAGCGATACATCATGTCGCGGTGGACTTCGTCAATGGAGCAGCCGCAGATGCTGTCATGGGCGTGATTGAGCAATAGCATTTCCCAGGCAATCTGCGGCAGGCGCGGCGGCACAACCGCCAGACCCAGGCTCTGGGCAATGGCCAGCAACGGCTCGGCCTGCAATTCCAGCAGGGCCTGACAGGCATCATTGGCCTTTTTCAGCCGGATGCGCGATGACACGCAATTGGGAATCAGCTTGAGATAGCCATTATGCGTCTTGGCCGGATCTCGCAGCTCGCCCCGCTTGACGGGAACGTCACCGTCGAGATGCGCTGCGGCATCGGCGAAAAATGCCGGCAGCGTGGAATGACTGACACGCACTTGCGTGCAGGCCGCTTCGGCCACGGCGATGTACTTTTCGGCGTCACTTGCCGGCGGCATGTGATCCAGTGCGTCAATCAGGCAGAGTACCCGGCCATTGCTGCGAGAAATTTCGTGTTCGATATAGTCTTGCAGGCTTTTCCGAGCCCGCTCGTGGCTTTCTTCGCTGCCATCGCCTCTTTCAAATTCCTGCCGAGCCTTGTTGAAGGCGCCATAGCCCATTTTGTCCTGCAGTTTGAAGCACAGCACCTTGCTGCCGTCGGGACTTTGCCAGTGGAAAAAAGCCGGAGTGTCGTACTCGTTGGTGCCGCGCCCCAAGACGCAGGAGCCAATGCTAAAGCCCTGGTAAATCTGCGGCATCTGCGAAGGATGGCCGAACATGTCGCAAGTGTAGGCGACCGGCATCGCACTCGTCGACCACGCCGCCGCAATCCGCTGCCCCGTCAGCAAATTCCGCACCAGCGCTTCGGCACCGGGACAAAACAAGTCCGGCATGGTGTACCACGGACCAATGAGAATCCGCCCTGAACGAATCAGCGCCGCCAAGCGATCGCGATTTTCCGGCCGGACCTCTAGGTAGTCCTGCAACACGCAGGTCTGGCCATCAAAATGGAAACTCTTGAACGCGGGGTTCTTCTCCATCAGGTCCAGCAAGCCATCCACCAAATCAACAAAGAGCAGGCGGAATTCCTGGTAGGTCCGATACCATTCGCGGTCCCAATGGGTACCCGATATGTAATGCGCGGAATATGTCTCTGAGCTGGCCATGGTTATTGCCCCTTTTGCTGGCACGAATGTTCTGCGCCTGGGCGGCGAACACCGCCACCCGCCGCCGGAAAATCAAAACTATAATATACATGCTTTCACTATGCAGCGACCACGACCAGACAGATACTCCGCGCCGCAAGCGGCGCGGCACTGAACGCCCGCCTGCCCATACCTGCGACCCGCGCCGCAAGCGGCGCGGCACAGGACGGCGGCGCGGCACAGGACGGCGGCGCGGCACTGAACGGCGGCGCGGCACTGAACGGCGGCGCGGCACAGGACGACCGCGTGCCTTTGCGCCTTTTTATCGGCGGCGTGAATTGCCGCAAAGCGGCAAGACAGGCCGCCATTATGCCTTGCCTTTGCCTTTTTCTTCTTCGCGCCTTCGCGCCTTCGCGTGAGGAAAAATGCCCCCCTCGGCGCGCCTTTGCGCCTTTTTATCGGCGGCGTGAATTGCCGCAAAGCGGCAAGACAGGCCGCCCGAGATGGGATAGAGGGGGAGCGCGAGGGGGAGGAAGGGCCCACGGCCCTTCCTCCCCCTCGCAAAACAATTTCC
>JAQWBY010000266.1 GCA_028706165.1 Lentisphaeria bacterium
GTGCAGTTCATCGCCGTGCACGAGTTGCGGCAGCTGCGGCGGGATGACGCAGAGCAGCTCAAGGTCTTTCTGGTGGGCGTTGACGGCCAGTTGGCAGCAGAGGTCTTCGACGGTGATGCGCAGATTGAAGTCGTGGTTGACGATTTTGATGCCGCCGGCGTCGAGTTGGGCGTAGTCGAGCAGTTCATTGACGAGTCCGAGCAGCTGGCAGCTGCTGGAGCCGATGACATCGACGTATTCGCGTTGCTCGTTGTTCAGCGGGGTGCCACGGAGGAGGTCGGAGAAGCCGATGACGCCGTTGATGGGCGTGCGGATTTCATGGCTCATGTTGGTAATGAAGCGGCTTTTGGCCTGGTTGGCGGCTTCAGCGGCGCGCTGGCTCTGGAGGAGCTTTGCGGCCAGTTCTTCGCGGTCGGTGACATCGCGGTCCCAGCCGTAGAAACCGGAGAGTTGCCCATCGTCGTTAATGATGGGGGTGCCGCTGGAGGAGACTTTGATGACGCTGCCGTCGGCGGTTTGGACGGACTTGATGATATCGATGAAAGGCTCGCGTTGTTGGAGGACAGACTGCATGAAGGCGGTGAAGGTTTCACGGCCCGCTTCGGGATTGAGATCGAAGATGCTCATTTTGTCGACGAGCTGATCGGGGCTGTAGCCGAAGACGCGTTGGGCGACGGGGTTGACTTCGTTGAAACGCCCATCGGGGGTGCATCGCCATTGGACGGTGCGGCTTTGGTCGGCGAGTTGATTGAAGAGGAGTTTGGTTTCAGAGAGCGCACTGGTGTGGGCGTGCATGTCGGCGATGAGTTTGGCGCGGAGTTTCAGGAGGAGGTTGCAGATGATAGCCAGGGCGAGTGATAGCGCCAGGCCGGTCAGCAGGGTGCTGCCGACGCGTCGGAAGGGGTGCGTCTGGAAGAAGCTGAGGTTGGGGTGTGAGTTGAGGAGGAAGACCTGGCCGAAGGCGAAAAAGGGCCGGGTAAACGCGTGGTGGTCGGGGCAGTCCGGGTCCTTGCCACTTTCGCAGAGCAATTCGGGAAAGGCGTCGTCATTGAGGGTGTGGAGCGAGATGTGCTGCATGTCGCTGCGGCGAAATTCCCGGTTGACGAACTGGGCGAAGTTGATGGTGGCGAAGGCAATGCCGCGGAAGGATGCCGGGTCATCGGACGCAAAGACCGGTGAGAAGATGATCATGCCCCTGCTACGGTCATTGAAGCCGAGGCCGACGGGCCCGGTGGTCGTGGGGAGGCGGCTGTGGATGGCGTCAGTGATTGCCCGCAGCCGTTTTGCTTCGCAGCCGAGATCGGCGCCCAGGATGCGCTCGTTGCCGTTTTCCGGCGCGTAGAAGAGCACGGGGAAGAAAGTGTCACGTCCCTGGGCGGGGCGGATTTCGCGATTGGGGCCAGGCTCCCAGATGGTGAGGGTGCCGATGTCGCGCTGTTGGGCGTGGGAGGCGAAGGCATCGCGCTCAGTAGCAGGTACGGGTTCAGTCCAGCCCCAAAGACTCACGGGGGGCTTGCCGATCAAGTAGCGGATGTAGCGGTCGAATTCGTCTTTTCTGATATCGGGCCGGCTGGTGAAGAAATGTGCGATGCCGGCCAGTTCGGTGGTGGCGATGGCGTGGAATTTTCTGGCGATGACGCCGGTCTGGGCTTCTGCCAGTCGGTAGAAGGAGTTGGCGTGCTCCTGTTTTTCTTTTTCGTAGGTGTGCCAGCAGGCGTAGGCGGTGAACATGATGCCGAAGATGGCGATAAGTGCGGTGATCAGTGTTGGCGACTGGTCGGCTGCTTGTGGGTCCAGCCGATAGCGGCGTTGGATCACGGCGATGGCCGCGAGGGCGAAGAGCCAGATGGTGAACACCGCGAGTGCGCGAGGGGTGGCCTGGTGCAGGAGTTGTCGTTGCCAGTGTGACGCGTCCACGTCTATACCCAAGGCGGCGATGGGGCGGCCGGTACTGTGGTTAATAATCGGCGTGACGGCCGAAATCCAGTTGCCCCATTGGTCTGCCAGGGGACCCTCGGTGATTTCCTTGCCCGTGCTGACGGCAAGACGGAATGTGGGGCTGGCATCTTGGTAGACAGTGCCGGGGGCGACATAGTCAGGGGTGTCGGCGGGGGCGTTGTCCAGGAAGAAAAAAATCTCGCCGTTGTTGCGATGGCCGACGAGGTAGATGTAGCGGAGATTGGGTTGGGTGCGATGGAGAATTTCTATTTGCCGTTTCAGGCGGTGGTACTGTGGTTCGGCGAGGTCGTCGGCTGTTCCCTGCAGTATTTTGAGGTCTCCGGGCGGGATGGCTGCGGCCAGGATGCGTGCCTGGCGGAGCAGTGTGTGGCGCATGACGCGGTCGTCTTCCTGCATGGTCCGCCAGACGTGGACAAGTCCCAGGGCGAGGACGAGCATGCTGAGGGCATAGGCCACGCGGGGCAGGTATTTCCAGTACTCGGGCCCCTTGGGCGGGTTTGCCAGCTCGATGGCTGGCGGTGCGGGCTGAACCATGCTTAGGTCCTTGGACAGGTGCTGAGATGGCTTTGCCGCTAAACGACCGTGGTCGGTAACGACAGCAACGGTGCCATCGCCGTAATGGCAGGCGAGTTGGCATTTGTAACGATGCTGATAAATATGCGCGGCTTGCCCACTTTTTCCACTTGCGCGGGTGCATAATCGGCAATTGGTTGTTGTCGGTCAGTAACCACCCCGGTGGGGAAAACCCCGGGGACAATTTGCCGGAAACCCACAGCCAGTCGCCGCCCAACCATCCGACCTTGATTTCCGCTGACCTTCGCGGCAGCAGGTTTCATGGGAGTCATTGATACCGTGTGGACCACGGCTTAAGCGCAGCCCACTTCGTGCGCGCGACCATAGGATGGGGGCCCCCTACGGTGGGGGGGCTGATTTCAAGAACCGCAGGAAAAATAGTCAAAAACTCGCCCATTGACAAGCAAAAAAAACGCCGAATAACAGCAAATTGTGGATCAGTATGATTTGAGCTGTCTTGTTCGTGTGATTTGGGTATTCATCGTTGTGAGTTCTGGTGCACCGATCGCGTCGCTCAGATGCCCGCTTTATCGCGGCGGCGAGCGATATTCCACCTGAGTCATGTCCCTCTTGTGCGTAGGTTGGCGGCGCTGGCAATAACGGCGTATCAATGACTGCCCGACGACGCGAAAAGGTACTCGGTCAGTAACCACCTCGTTGGGGAAAACACCGGGGACAATTTCCCGGAAACCCACGGCCAGTCGCCGCCCAGCCATTGGACCTTGATTTCCGCCGACCTTCGCGGCAGCGGGTTTCATAGGAGTGATTGATAATGGCCGGTTTCAGAGTACGACTGGGACCATGGGACGACTTGGCGACTGCGCGCACTGGGGCGAGGACTCACAGACACATGAGGCATGGTCCCATGGATTGGACCGTGGGGACTTTCTGGACCATGGGGAATGACGCCTTGGCCACCGGGGACCGGTTGTGGACTGCTTGGACGCCGGGGACGCCAATTATCCTGGCCTTGGGATTGAGATTAAACCGGGGATCGGTTGTGGACTGCTTGGACGCCGGGGACTGACTGACGTCCATTATTATTACCTGGCCGCACTTGGCTGATCTGGCATTTTATTGCCGCGAAGCGGCAGAAGCGCTGAAAGCGCGAAACATACCAGCCCAGGGCAAGCACGCTGAAAGCGTGCGCCGCCCTGGGTACAACGGCGACTATATTCGTGTTCCTCGGCCCCTTTGGCCCCAGTCGGCGAAGCTGACTGGGGCCAAAGGGGCAATGGAACTCACTTGCTTACCTGGGGTTGACGTCGGCGGCATGCCTGGCATCCAATATCAATCACTGACCGATTGCAATTGGATGCGATCGGTTAGCCATGGCAATTGGAGGCACGACAGACCGCTGACGCGGTGAGACGGGACGTGCCTAACCAATGTGGCGCCCTCCGGGCGCAATTCGAAGTTGTTGCCACACCCCTGGTTGCGGCGCCCTCCGGGCGCCTCACCAGGGGTTATGCATGGTCCGGCCCTCCGGGCCGAACTTGGCCGGTCAGGCGAGGTGCTTGGCCGGTAAGGCGAGGGGCTTGGCCGGTCAGACGAGGTGCTTGGTCCGATTTGGGCCGAAAACCACCATCATTCGAGGGCTATGTTTTTGCGCCGTAGGCGCTTAACCATGCTTAACCCCAGGCTTTAGCCTGGGGGCGCAGCCTGCCAATAGACTGTGCCTCGTAGAGGCACCACTGTTTTGGTTATCAATCACTCCTATGAAACACGCTGCCGCACAAGTCGGCGGAAATCAAGATAGAATGGCTGGGCGGCGGTTGGCCATGGGTTTCCTGCACATTGTCCCCGGTGTTTTCCCCACCGGGGTGTTTACTGACCGATTACTGCCAAGGGTCATGTCTCGCTATCGTAGTTCGAGGATAAGGCGACGTTACGCGGTCGGGACAGCGCACGCGCATGTCATGTCTCGCTATCGTAGTTCAAGGATGCCGAAGTCGGTAGCGGGGTTGAGTTGTCCCCATACCAGTCGTGGTTTCGTGAATTGTGCATCGGCCCAGGCGTTGACGGCGTTTCGGCCATTGGCGAGACTGGTGTGGCGGAAGAGAGCGAAGCGGATGCTGGTCGGTAGTAGGCCGCCTTTGTCGATACCGATGCTTTGCCAAGGGATGGTGATGGCTGCGCGCCATTCGTTGGGCTGCTGTTTGATGGTGACGGTCCAGGGCAGTTGTTCGCGAAAGAGGTAGCCATCATCGCGTTTGCTGCTGGTGTTGCCGTTGAGGGTGAAGGTGAAGACGCGGCGGGTGGGGCATGGCCCGGCTTCAAAGATGAGTTCGACACGTTGGTCTGGCTGGGTGGCATTGTCGCCCTGACAGCTGACGATAAGGAAGAGCGACTCGTCGTCGTAGGACGCGAGCCAGGACGTGCGGGGGCTGTTTGCGGGCGTGGGGATGACGTCGTAACCGCTGCCGTATTCGCTGCTGGTCGTGGCGGGTTGCGCGGCCAGCCAGCGTTCGCAGAGTTGGGCTTGGCAGCTGTGGCGGGGGAGGCGGTCGAGGTGGTGGCAGCGATGGCGCTTGAGGGTGGGGGTGGGGAATGGCGTGAGGCCTTTGCTCAGGCGCTTGGCGACTAGGGCAAATTCGATGTTGAGCAGATGCTCGAGTTGCTTGGCGCGCCAGCGGAGCTTGGCCGGGAAATAAGTGTAGCCTTCGGCTTCGGCGTGAAAGCCGAGGCGGGAGTCTTGTTCGGCGAGATTGCAGAGGCGTTCGCTGTGGAAGATTTCGGCTAGGACGATGTCGCGCATGGCCTGCAGCGTTTTTTTGCCGGCGGTGCCAGTGCGGAGCGTTTGCCGCAGCTGGTAGAAGCGGAGGATGTTGGCGGCGCTGTCGAGTTGAATACCGATGGCTTCGGCGAGATTGAGTTCGCGAAGGCGTTCAGGATCGTCTTGGTAGTCGTCGCGCAGCTGTGTGAGAATGAGGCAGCCTTTTTGCCAGTTTCGGGCCATGTTATCACAGAGGGTGGTGACTTCGGCGAGGGTAAAATTACAGGCGAGGCATTCGTTGATATGGTCGCCGCTGGGGAGGTA
>JAQWBY010000020.1 GCA_028706165.1 Lentisphaeria bacterium
TTTGACTGGGGGTCAAAAGGTCGAGAGTTCGAATCTCTCCGTCCCGACCATCTCAAAAGCCTCAACTTCAACGAGTTGGGGCTTTTTCTTTCCCCCGAAATCCGGACAAACAATGTTTGAAACATTCTCCCTGTTTCCACCATGGGACACTCAGCGCCACCACGGCCATTTGAAACATTATTGAAACACTAAAACACGCATTCGAGGCAAAAAATAGGGGCGAACGGTTAATCCACTAACCATTCCTGGACTATAACACAAATCCTGACCACTATATTTGGGGTAGACGTCGGTCAATACCTTCTACGCGTATAGCCCTGTCCAATTCTTGGGGTCCACTATAGCGCCCCTGGCCCCCGACGCCGCTTACAGCGGCTTGCCGTTTCGGCGGCGACGCCCCTGCCGGGACGCGGCGCAATGCCGTGCAACATTGTCAGCGATTTTGTCCCGCTGCAATCATTTTTCGGCGTCGCGTGCTGCGGGTTGCACGACCTTCAGGTCATCTGTGACCACGGCGTCTGCGCCGACTTCGACGGCCCTGCGCGCCTGTTCCGCCTTCTGCACGAACCACAGGGATATCCAATACCCCTTCGCCTTCAGGTCCTGTACCCATTCCTTGCAGAACGCGGGGGACGCGAGGGGGATGTTGAATCCATGCAGCCCTAACTCCTCTGCCTTCTTCAGCAGCTTGGGGAGAACTTCCTCCGGTTTTGAGCGTACATCCTTCTTCTCGAAGCTAACCCAAAGACCATCCTCCCGCAGGGGGATGGATACGTGCAGCACCCTGCGAATTTCGGGATGATGTTCCTTCATGTACTTCAAGGCGGACACGCTAAAAGTCGCCACCATCAGGCGTTCCTTGCCAATGCCTCGCTCCGCCACCAGGGCCAGCGCCGTTTCTACCAGTTTTGGGGAATAGCCCTTCGGATCCAGCCAGAGATGCATTGGCGTGTCCTTGACCAAATCCAACGCCTGTTCCAGGCGAACGATCTTCTCGCTGTCAAAGGGGCCCTTCTTCTTGAATGTGCATTGCTCGTAGAGTTCCTGGTAGGTATGAGCGGCTATCGTCAGATCCGCGCTCATCGTCCGTTCGGTGGTCGCATCGTGCATCAACACCACCACACCATCCGTTGTCAGATGCAGATCCAGCTTCAGAATGTCCGCCTTCTGCTCAATAGCGACCTTGTATGCGGGGATGGAATGCCCAGGGGCCGAATACTGATCACCCGCATGGGAGACATACTGCAAAGGTGCGCTATAGGCCCACGAAGCAACCAGAGAACCAAGAACAACTGCCTTCATGATGATTTCCTGTTTCAATTTTTGCTAAATTAAGCGGTCATTGAGCAGTTTCCGCGATTGGTTTCAGGACTGCCAATTACCGTGAGAATCCCTATTCTTCTGCTCAACGAATAGGGTAAACGCTTACTTATCAGGTCCGTTGGGGAACCGCCTCCGCGAATCGGGGACAGTGCACTATATATACTGAATTTTCATTCTTTTCACAAATCCCGGAAGAACGGAGTTATAAGCTTTTTTCTTTTCACCGAGATATTTCCTTAAAACTGCAGAATAGCGTCCACTTCTTCTGTCTGGTCATCGGCAGAAGCGCTAAAGTAAGACGAAGGTTTCCTCCCCGCATCCACTTGTCTGGCAGTATGCCTCGCAATACCTGGATAGACACGGCCCAAGTAATTCCTACCAACCGAAGAAGGATTGACCATGCAGTTAGGACCATGTACAGCGTGTGAAAAGCGCAGAGGCAAGCGCGCCTGCCCGGCCTTGGGCGGAGAAAGCATATGCCCCGAATGCTGTGTCAGCCGACGCGGCGCTGTCTGCGGCGACTGCGAGCATTACATCGCCGCCATGCGCCTGGCCGTGGATCGCTACCGCACAACCGACAAGCACCCTTTCAGCATCAACACCATCCACGAGGATGACATTAACGATGTCCTTCAGGAGCTCGCTGATGTAGACGACACCGAAGAGGCAGAGGTGGCATTGAAACCGTACGCCGATGACACGTCCCCATACTATCTCTATGCTCGGGGCGTCATCAGTTCCAAGAATCTAGATGACGAAGAGGCCATGCAGTTTTTTCTCGACGCCATCTGGCAGTTTCCGTTTTTTGCCTATGCCTGGTACAATTTGTCCAGTGCCCTGCTTGAGCAGGATTATCTTGCCTTTGCCTACGACGCCTGCCACATCGTGATGAATCTGAGGCCGCCAAACCATCACCTCCACATCAAAGCCAAAGATCGGCTGCTTGAACTGACAGAGATGTTTGAGGACAGCGGCGCGCTTTTCCCGCTCAAGGAAGCAATGATCCGCATGCAGGCATTGATTCACTACGAGAAAATGATCTACACCGATCCGCAACGAGCCGCTGACGCCTTCCTGAAAATGCAGGCGGACGAGCCCGAAAACGCGCAATATCCCGGCAATCTCGGTCTCTGCTACGCCTATCTGGGACGCAAGGACGATGCTATCCGTGAGTTGCGCACGGCGCTGAAACTGGACCCGGACGACGCCATTGCCCGCGCCAACCTCAAGGCCGTTGAGAAAAGCAACCAAAACGCGGAAATCACCGAGCTGACGCCAGTTCCCGTATATGACTACCGAAGCGAGCTGATCAATCGGCACCCCGATAAGCCCCAGCACAGCGAAGCCATCAGAATGCTCTTCGCGCTCTACTGCCCCGCCCCGCCTGCCAACTAGTGACAGCAGGCGCCGAAGCTGTGGCGCGGTAGAGTGCGCGGCAGCGGCTGCGACGGTCGAATCCGCTATTGCTGGGCGACCAGGCGCTGGTAGAGTTCGGCATCTTCGCGGCTGAAGCAGCAGAACACGACTTTTTTGACGGCACGCGCAGGGAATGCCTTCACGGTGGCCAAAGCAATGCCGGCGGCTTCTTCCTTGGGGTACCCATAGACGCCGGTGGCAATGCACGGGAAGGCAATGGACGCACACTGCTTCTCCTCGGCGCGCTTCAGGCTATTGGCATAGCAGTCAGCGAGTAATGCCGCTTCGCCGTGCCTGCCATCCTGATAGACTGGCCCAGGCGTGTGAATCACGACTTTGCAGGGGAGATTGCCGGCGCCAGTCAGATAGGCCTGGCCCGTCTCGCCCTGGTGGCCTGGCAAGCCTGCGACCACCTTCAGGCACTCCTCGAACAAAGCCTTGCCGGCGGCGCGGTGGATCGCGCCATCCACGCCGCCGCCGCCAAGCAGGCCGCAATTGGCGGCATTGACAATGGCGTCAACCGGTAGGGTCGTGATGTCGCCGGTGATGACCTCGATGTTCATTGGACGCTGTTCCCCAAGGACTTCAGCCACTTATCAACCTCCCCCCTGGCTGGGGCTGGGCCTCGCTTAGCCGTGCAGACGCTTGTTGACTGCGTCCATATCGAAGTGTTCCGGGTCGAACTTGCCATCGTACCATTCGCGGAACACCATTTGAGTCTCAGTGGGGGTCTTGGTGGTCTGCGCGTCAAGAAAGTGCAAATAGCCGTAAGGACCGCCGCAATCCTCAGGCGGGCAGGCACGCGCTCCAGCAATGCAGGCGGGGATCTTGTTGAATGGAAGTAACGGCAGAAATTTTTCCGCGACGATTTTGTGTTCCCAATCGTCGCCAAAGTCGTAGGTGTAGAAAAATTTCTGTTTTTCGCGTGTGATGACCTCGGCCAGGGTCACGTCGCTCTCATCTTCGGCCTCACTGTAGCCGAATCCCTTTTCTTCGTAGCGCGTATCGTCAATAAGAAAGCTATGCGCGTGTTCAAACTGCCAGCCCATGGCGACTTGGATGACCCAATGCAATTTGCCAAGGGACATATCATCATGAAGAACGATCCGGCGCCAGATGGTCGGCTTAATCCGGCACAGCTGCACCTTGAATAGGATTGCCTTCGTTGGCACTTGAACAGTCTTCTTTTTTTGCCTGGTCGCCATGTAAATACACCTCGTTTTACTTGTTTGTTGCTTGTAATTGACGGCCCTGTATACAGCCTATATCGCGCCAGTCGCGGCATCAGGTCGGCTCGGGCAGTTCGCAAGTGTCGGCGATGGCCACCGTGGCGTCCTCGAAAGCCCGACTGCAGCGCCAGGCCGAATGCTGATCACGCCAGGCAATGCGAACGTGATCAAGCGTGACGGCATCTGCGCGGCTGACGCGCAGGAAAGTATCCGGGTAGGCGGCCGGAGCCGGGTCCAATGGGCAGGGCCCGACCGTCAAGTCAACGTGACTGATGCTGATGCGGCGCGGGCGGGTGAGCTCGCTGCCGCTGATTTCGCAGTTGCCATAGCAGCTGCCGTACAGGCCATTTACGCGGATGTTCTCGATTGGCGCCGTCGCCGATGGCGCGCCTGAAACTATTTTCAGGGGAAAGGCGACGCTATGCAGCTGGATATTGCTGATGGCCAGGTCGGAAATCGCCACGCCGGTCGAAGGCGGCAGATACGCCGACTGCAGCAGAAACGCGGTTGAGGCCCGTCGGACAGCAATGTTGGCGATGGCGGCATGGCGGATGACGCCCGTGCCGACGCCGATGCGGAAGGCGCAGATCGAGGTATCCAGCACACAGTTGCTGATGGCCACGTCCTCGCAGGCGCGCGTCTTGTCCTTGAGCCGTTGTGGGTTGGCGCGCAGGGTAATGGCGTCGTCGCCGGTACGGATCAGGCAGTCGCTGACCACGACCTGCCGACAGCAGTCGATGTCAATGCCGTCGGTATTAGCTGCATCCGGCGGGTTGTCAATGCGCAGGCCCGTGGCCACGACGTCTTCGCAGCCGTAGAACAGGCAGGTCCAGCAGCAGGCGTTGCGCAGAGTCAGGCCGCTGACGCGGACATCGCTGCACTCGCAGAAAAGCAGCATCTGGCCGGGGCGCAGGCGCTTTTTGTCCCGCGCGTGGCGAATGCCCTGACTCCAGCCAAAACGCGGTGGGTAGGGCGGCGCTTCGGTCTCGAAGAAAGCGGGGCCATTGCCGTCAATGCAGCCGCTGCCAGTCAGGGCGACATCCGTCACTTCGACGGCCAGGATGAGGTGCGCGCCATTCCACTGCTCACGCTCGGAGCGCATGTTCTGCTCAAAGGCATTGTCGGCATTATAGTCGTCCAGGTTGGGACTACCGAGCAACACCGCGCCTTTTTCCAGATGCAATTCGACGTGGTCACGCAACCAAATCGTGCCGGTGACGAAGGTCCCCGGCGGCACCAGTACCATCCCGCCGCCGCCGGCGGCACAGGCGTCGACTGCCGCCTGAATAGCTGTCGTGTTGACCGTCCGACCATCCGCCACCGCGCCAAAATCCGTGATGAGATACATGCTGTGCTCCAAGTTGCGCCGCTGCTCATTACCATGGCGGACAACGCATCCGCCGGTCGCACTCCAAAGTGTACCCGCTTTGCCAATTGTCAACCCGCGCTGCGCACGGAACGCAGTGCGGGCGACGACGTGATGGCACGCTGGCGTTATGGATTTCAGCTGCGTGGCGGGCGCACGCCCAGGCAAAGCTCAAGATGACCCTCGTCAAGCTTCTTCGTGAACAGCGATACCACGATGGTCACCACAATCGCTAGTGGCAGACCGATAATCAGCGGATCGACATAGGCCCAAACAAAGGGCCCGAAGCTCATCGGGCCACTGTCGCCAACCGCCAGCGACGTCCGCCCGAACACCGCCTTGCAGAACAGCAGGGCCTTCGCAGTGGTTTCGTGAATCAGCAGCATCCACAGGAAGCTGGCCAAGGCCCCGCTGAGCATGCCGGCAATGGCCGCCGCCTTGGTGATGCCGCGCGTCCACAGCCCACCAACATACATGGGCAGAAAAGCACAGGCACAAAGCCCGAAGAAAATGGACGTGCCCCGGGCGACAATCTCCACGCCGGCCTTACCCATGGTTTTTTCCAGGTAGTAGCCCAAATAGACGCTGACGAGGACGCCGACCACCACGCCAACGCGCGAGGCCATGGCGCCGCCGCGACCGCCCTTCTTGGCTCCGTGCCCTAGCGCCTGCTCATAAAAATCCCGTCCGGCAGAGGTGCCCATGGCATGAATTTGACTGCTGATGGTGCTCATGGCCGCCGATAGCAAGGTCAGCATGAATAAAACGGAAAACCACTCCGGCATACGCCCCTTGACGTACATGGGTATAATCGCCTCCACATCGCCGCCGGCGGCGGCGATGGCGATCTTGCCGGTCGTTTCCTGAAAGTAAACATTGGTCAGTGCGCCGACCACAAAAGCCACGCCGGTCATCATCAGAATGAACACGCCGCCGACTGCGACCGCACGGTTTAATTCGCGCTGCCCTTTGACAGTCATGTAGCGCACGGCCAACTGCGGTTGGGCCAGCACGCCAATACCGACACCCATGACGATCGTACTCACCAGCGTCCACCATAACGGCGACCCGAAGGCCGGCATAGCCGTCCACCCCCGATGCCCGCCCTGCTGCAATTTTGCCGGCACCATGTCAGCCATCGCCGTCAATTTGGCGTGCGCCTCCGATACCCCGCCCAGATGCCAGTAGGTCAGTACTATCAACACAGTCATCCCTACTAGCATGATCGTGCCCTGCAAGGCGTCGCTGTACATCACGCCCTTCAGCCCCCCCATGACCACATAAAGCGTGATCAAGGCCGAAAAGATAAACAGCGCCGCCTCATAGGGAATATGCAATTGCTGCGACAAATACTTCGCCGCGCCAATCAACACCGCCGACGCGTACAAGGGCATGAACACAAAAATCAATACCGCCGCGCCGCCCTGAATAAAACGCGACTGGAAACGCCGACCCAATAGCTCAGGAAAGGTATGCGCGTCCAAACGCAAACCCATGCGACGCGTCCGCCCACCAAAAAATACAAACGCTAAAAAAATGCCACAAAAAATATTCAACACGGTCAGCCATAACAGCCCCATCCCAAAAACCCCAGCCGCACCGCCAAAACCCACAATGGCCGACGTGCTGATGAAGGTCGCCCCGTAGGACATCGCCATGACATACGGATGGGTCCGCCGGCCCGCCAATAAAAAGTCCGTCGCCCCAGCCGTCTGCCGATACCCGCAATAACCAAGATAACCAACTGCCAAAAGATAGACCACAACCGCTAACGTCAGCCATATCGAAAACATCCTGATGCCCTCCCCTTCTTACAGCTCGTCCTTGACCAAATTCTCTTCACGATTCCACTGCCGAAGCTCCTCCGACGGCTCCTCAACCGGGTCCGCCTCATTCCAACGCATCACCCCCCACCCAACACATAACACCGAACTGCCTAACGACAACACAAACGCCAGCAAAACCCACACATCAGGTATCCCAAACATCGCATGCCTCCAAATCGTATTCTTTTGTTTCTACATAGCGAAATAACGATGTTTCGCTACAGCGAAATCAGCTAAAGATAGCACACCCGCGGCATTTTGCGTGACGCTTCTGAAAAAAGTGTCAGCATACTTGGTGGACCTGGTGGACCTGGTGGACCTGGTGGACCTGGTGGACCTGGTGGACCTTTATGTCCATCGTGTCCATAGTCGGAGTCTGACGCATCACGGGCGTGTATAGTAGCGACCATTCCGAGTATTAACACCGTCCCCCCCATCAGCAAAAAGTAGCGAGGTCAAAATGGCATTCAGTCAGTGCCCAGAGATAATTCACCCAAATGCGGCCTCCTTGGTGACCAGCGTCAGCTTCCGGCCGCTGTTTGGTCGGCCCTTATTAAGCTTGTGTTGCCTGCTTGGCGGCAGCATTCTGGCGCAGCCATTGGCTCCAGACCACGACCGCCTGCAGGCCATGGTGAAAGATCACTGGCAGCACGCGGTAGCGACCTACTGGTCGGAGCGGACGGGGCTCTTCTACACCCGCCCACCGGCGGAACTGCCGCCGGCCAGCGTGTACATCAGCGAAGCGCAGTATCGCTGCGGCGAATACCGCACGACGCCGTACAAAAAGGGCGACGAAAACAGCGTCGGCTACAATCTCCATGGCGGCGGCACAGGCACGGAGGACTGCAGCCTCTTCACGGGACCCTTACTGGCGGCCATGTGCGATCAGTACGCAGTAACCGGTGACCGCAGCGTTCGCGCCGAGGCGTTGCGCGCCTTCCAAGGCCTAAAGAGTGCCGCCACGGCGCATGGCTGCCCCGGCTTCATCGCCCGTGGCGTCTGTCACGAGGACGGCAAGTCGATTTTTGCCGGCACGTCGCGCGACCAGTACACCAATGCCATTTATGGCCTCTGGCGTTTCTACCACAGCGGCCTGGCCGAGGACAGCGAACGGGCGGACATCCGCGCTATTCTCTGCGCCGTGGCCGACAAAATGACGCGCGAAGTCACCCCCGAAAACAACTGGTCCTTCGATTTTGCCTACGGCGTCAAAGACGACCGCGGCGTCGGCAAGATGGTCGAAAAAGAAAAGCTGCTTACGTTGCGTCTGGCGATGTTCTATGCGGCAGCCTGGGACGTGAGCGGCAAGCAGGACTACCACGATCGCTACCGGGCGGCGTTGCCCGACAGCCTCGCTGGTGCCAGGGCCTTCGCGAAGCTGCCGGCCGAGAAGATCAAGTGGAGTTCACCACCCTACACCGTGCTGCAGAACAACGCGGCCTTCAGACTGGTGTACGACGTCGAAAAAGACCCGACTCAAAAAGCAGCGATTCTCGACGCCATGGCGCTGTATACAGACTACGTGGCCGCGTCGCCACACTTTGCGCTAGCGAGGTACAAGAGTCCGCGCGACCACGGCGAAATCATCGGCGGGCTGCTCTTGTGTCCGTCCTACGCTATGCCCGCAGAAACCGCCGCTGTCCTGCGGGAGGACATCCGCAAGATGTGGCCAAAGGGCTGGGCCGGCAGTATCTTCACCATCATCCCGGCGTACTGGCAGGCACGTGTGCGGGGGTACTTCGCCACCACCGCTACGCCACCGACCGACGGCGACCAGCAATAGGGCACAAACCACGATCGCCTTTTCTTTTTATCCGACTGATCCGACTGATCCGACTGATCCGACTGATCCGACTGATCCGACTGATCCGACTGATCCGACGATTGATCGGTCCGATCCGTCCGATCCGTCCGCGACAAAAGAGTAAAAGCCGCTTGGCGAGAACGCGCACCACTATTCACCATCGATCCCCTATACACCGCAACCAAAGCACATTCTACAGAAAGGCCCTGCAATGTCATGCTATCGTTTCCACATCGTACTTATTGCCCTATTTCCACTGCTGGTCCTGGCGCAAGCGACGTCGCCCCTGGTACTGGATGATTTCGAGTCGCTGACGGGCTGGAAGGTTGATGCCAAGCCTGCGGCTTTTGCCGCGGCGTCCGATGCCGCCGTCGGCCAAGGCGCCATCACGGTGACGCTGCCCGGCAGCGTCAGCAAGAAAATTCAACGCGGGGACGACATTCGTGAGCTCTGGGACAAAAGCCAGGGCCTATCCTTCCACATCAAGGGCGACGGCTCTGACGCCTGGGGCGTCATCGGCGTCAACGCGAGCTACGGCGCCTTTTCCTATGTGTATTTTTTCCCGCTGAAAAATCGCGACTGGGTCAAGTACACGGTCGCCTGGTCGGACTTCATTCCCGAAGGCGCGGTGGACTTGATCGGCACGCCAGAAGGCCTGCCTCCCAGCGGCATACTGACCCTGCGCTTCGGCTGCCGCTGGAAAATTTGGTTCGACAACGAAGCCATTCCCACGCACAGTTTCGCCATTGACCACATTCAGATTGAAACGCAGGTTGCAGCACCGCAGACGTCACCGGCCCCGCCCACAACCGCCCCTGCGCCATTTGCCAACGTGTTGGCAAAACTACGGGCGCGCGAGCCCATGGTCATCCAGTTCCAAGGCGATTCCATCACCGCCGGCACGGCCCTGGCCGACAAGCGCAACGAGCGTTATTCAGCGCGCCTCGAAGTCATCCTGCGGCAATGGCTCGGCTACGACGGCATCAGCTGCCGCAATCGCGCCGTCGGCGGCGCCAAAGTCAACGACGCCCGGGCCTGGCTGCAACGCGATTTTGCCGGCGGCGCGCCCGATCTGGTCTGCATCTGGTATGGCTACAACGACAAAACCGGCGGCATCAGCAAAGACTATTTCCGGCAAAGCATGAGCGACTACATCGACCGCATTGCCGCCGCCACCGACGGCAAAAGCGCCGTGCTGCTCTTCGCCACCGCGCCCGGCACCCAGGGGCGCTTCGTCATGTTGGACGGCTATGCCCAAGCCATGCGCGACCTCGCCGCCGAACGCGGCCTGCCCTGCTTCGACGTCCACGCCCTCCTCAAAGGCCTGGGACGGCAGAACCTGCAAAGCGTCATGGCCGACATGGCCCACCCCAATGCCCGCGGCCAGCAGCTCATCGCCGACCACCTCGCCGAATACCTCGTCGCCCAGGCTGGCATCACCACGCCCAAGCCACCAGCTGCCACGGACCTGGCCGCCAACGAAAAAATCGCCTGGGACTTCGAAAGCGCGCCAGCCGGCTGGCTGCTCGAAAAACAGGCCACCATTAGCGGCGACTTGGCCAGCGATGGTCGACGCTCACTCAAGCTGTCCGCACTCGACGACAATCCCGACCACATCCGCGCCTGGAGCGAGGTCATTCAGGTCGAACCCGGCAAGCGCTACCACGTGTCAGCCATGGTCACCAATCGCCTGGTCAGCGGCGCCTTCGGCCTCTTCGTGGCCACGCAGGACGATGGTACCGGCGGCACAGCCATAAGCTTTGAACCACAGGCCATCTTCCGCAACCGCGGCGAAGCAGACAAGTGGTCCCGAGAAGAAGGCGAATTCACCGCGCCCAAAAATGTCACCAAAGTGCGCCTGCTCTTCTGGATCGACAAGAGTGCCCGCGGCGACATCTACTTCGACAGCCCGCTCATCGAACGCGCTGACTAACCCGGCTGCGATTCCTGCAATAACAAAACCCCGCCGAGCACGTACTGCCGGCGGGGCTGAGGGGCTACGGCCAAGGCATCAGCCCTTGGCCTTATCCGGGTTCATCATGGCCAGTTCGTGGGCCGGCTCGTGGATATTGTCTACATGCACGGCAAAGGGGTTCTTGTTGGCGATATCCTCATCAGTGATGATATGCACGTCGAGGAGGCCATCGCAGGTGTAACCGGTTTTGAGGAAGTTGAGCTCGGCGAGGCATTCGCTCCAGCCTTGGAACCACTTGCGTAAGTCGTCCATCTGCTGCGCGCTGCCTTGGAAATGAACGAGCAGATCGACATCGCTGCCGGGGCCGGCGCTGCCGTTGCTGGTGCTGCCGATGAGATAGAGCTTCTTGATGCCGTACTTTTGCGGGTCCAAACGGGCGGCAAGTTGTTCGGCCATGAAAAAGCGCCAGCGCCAAGCGCTGCTGTCGCTGTTCTTGTTGTCAAAACCCGTATTTTTGCCATCCTGGGGAATCTGCACCACATTGGCAGTCAGATAGCCCATGGCCTCGCCGAGATCGGCATTCATGGCGATGGACATGGTCATGCCCCCCGATGAATCCGGCACGCTGATGACTTTCACCACGTCCTGCAAATAGCCAAACTCGGGAAAAATCTCCTCAAGAAAATTGCGTGCACGCCGGAAGAAATGGCGATTGAAGACCGCGTCGTCGTCATCCGGATACAGCGGTATGAAGCGGATATCGGCTTCGACCAGGTCCTGGAAGAAATGCGTGCCAAAGGACAGCTCGGGGACGTAATTGGCCTTTTTCACCGCGACTTCCAGCAGCGCGGCGCTGTTGTTGATGTCCGAGTAGGTCACGGGCACCCCCAGCTTGATATCGCCCCGGCTGCCCCAGCGGCCCGGGCCGATCAGAATAAACTGCCGCTTGGGCAGGATGGCATTGAGTCGCCCGACGACTTTGCCCACCATGCGCATGTCGTCCAACTGCGTTAGCGACGAATAGCCCTCGGCGCTGACATAGACGATGTGGGAGATGTTCTGCAGCAGCCCGTTGGCGATGAAGCGCTTCGCGCTGAAGATGATGTCATTCTCGTATAGATCCTTGGGGATGGGCGCCGGCTTGCTTTCGTCATTGGAGCTCTGCGGACGGCATTGCAGCAGGTACAGCGACTCGCCGTCGTGGGCAAATTCAAGATCGACCGGCATGCCGGTCTTCTCCTTCAATTTGTCCATGATGGCTTTGATGGTCTTCACGAAAGGCGTGCTGGCGATCATGCCGTCCATGGTCACCACGAGCGTATCGCTTTGGAAATCGATATCAAAGCGGTTCGGGGTGAGCATGTGGTTGTCACGCAAGATCGACAGGATCTTATGCACTTGATCGATCTGCGGCCCGCATTCGCGCAGGATGTCGGTGACCTCGACCGTTTCGAAGGTACCTTCCTCCAGATTGATCACGTCCATCTTCCGCGGCGAGTATTTCCAGATTTCCTCGGGCACGGAATTGACGCGGATATTCGGCTGACCGGGTGAGATGAGCACGGGAAAATCGTCGCTGAGGCGATCGACGGCGCGAGTACCCAGCCCTGGCACAATGCGCAGCAGGCCGTCTTCGCGGTTGACCCGCGGCGACCAGCGATACTGGTTGTTGCTAAAGGCCACGCCGGAAAATAGCGGAAAGTAGTACTTGCCGGCACGTTTGCCGACGACTTCCTGGATGAGGATGCCCATCTCTTCGTGGTAATCCAGCAGGTTCCTCTCGGCCCGGTACTGGATCGGGTCGGGACTGAACACCGATGCGTACACTTCAAGGATGGCGTTCATCAGCGCGTCCAGGCGCGCCTTCTTGCCACCCTGGTTCGCCAAAAACAGACTCTTGTACTTGCCGGAAAACGCTGCACCGGCTTGGTCCTCCAACGAACTCGAACTGCGGACAATGAGCGGGCTGTCGCCAAAATCGTCCAGCGCGACCGACAAGCTGCGCACAATCTCCGGCGGCAGCGGCGCGTTCTTGATCAGGCGGACCACCTGCGGGTACTCAATGCGGACTTCCTGGATGTCCTTGTACTTCTGCTCATTGAGCTCTTCTAGATTGTTGTAGTGGAGGAATTCGGTGATGGTGTCCGTCGTCACATACCAAGTCTTGGGGTATTTCAGGTCGCGGAAGGCCGGCGTGTTGTCGCTGTCATTGGCCAATATCCTCTGGGCCAGAAAGAGGCCGACGCCCTTGCCGCCAAGTTTTCCCTGGCTGCGTGCCGGGCAGATGATGCGGTTGATGATATCAAAAAAATCTTTGAAGCTGATGTGCTGCTTGGCCACATCAATGTAGTCATGGCGGTCGGACAGCAGGTGGCTGATGAGCCCCACATTCAGCCAGCGCTCCTTCGGCGAAAACTGCAATTCGTCGCCGCGAAGCACATTCTGGAATTTGCGGATTTGCTCAATGATGTCGTGCAGCGATGGCGAGATGTTGCCAATCGCTTTCACCAGCGCAAAGGAATTGGCCTCCTGGATCCATTTCTTGACCAAGACAAGAATCTCGTCGCTACCCAAGTGGCGCTCGGCCAATTTGAAGGCCCGCTCGCTGACGTTGATGATGTCGGCGATGGGCTCTTTCAGCGCGGGAGTGTTGGTGTAGAATTCGTCGTCCTGCCCTCTGGTCGTGGTCATACTGAGGATTTCGGACGCCTCTTCGACGCCTTTGATGAGCAGGTAGTTGGTCAGCTTGCGGCAGATGGTAGCCAGCAGTTCATGGTCGCCCTGGCGGAAGAAATCGAGCATGATCTTCCAGGCGTCGTTGCTGCCGCCGCCGCCGCCGCCCTCCTTGGGCTGCTTGTTGGCCTGCGACCAGTCGGACAGCACTGACTTCATCTGTCGGTAAAGCACCCGTTGGCCAATACGATCGGCGATAGTGTTGATCAACGTGCGCTCATTATCGAGAAAGTGGCCGTCATCCGTCTTGGGAACGTCCTCGCTATACACCACTTCGAGAAGACCGATGGGCCGGCCGTCGGCCTTGATATCGCTTTTGACGGAGATCGACGAGGTAAGAAAGCCCGGCGTGTGAAAGCTGTAGCCATTGCACACGATCCGGGCGTGACAGTATTCCGGGAAACGCCAAGCCGGCGGCATGACTTCGATGACCTTGCGGAACAGCTCCGGTAAAGTGAGCTGCTGCTGGGCGAGAATCTCATCGACCATATAGAGGCAGTTGAGCTCTTTCTCCCGTTCCTTGAGAACGCCGAGAAAATCATTTACCGTTGTCTTGCTGTCCATGCTGTCATCTCCCGAGTCATGCTCTATCCAGTACTGGCGCGGGACGCTGAAAGGCGTTCAGCCTGATGCTCAGACCCAGCCGCGGGCCTTGACGGCCTGGGCGACGCGGCTGATGGCGATCACGTAGGCGGCGTCGCGCATGGTGATATTCTTGCTCTTGGCCATGTCATAAACGGCCAGGAAGGCGCAGGTCATCTTGCTGTTCAAGCGGTCGAGCACTTCGGCCTTTTCCCAGTAGTAGTTCATGTTGCACTGCACCTGCTCAAAATAGCTGCAGGTGACGCCGCCGGCGTTGGAAAGGAAGTCCGGCAGCAGGAAGATACCGCGCTCGTTGATGACTTTGTCGGCATCCTGCGTAGTCGGGCCGTTGGCGGCCTCGGCAATCACTTTCACCTGTTTGCTGATGCTATTGACCGTCTCGGCGGTGATTTGGTTCTCCAGCGCAGCGGGTATCAGGATGTCCACATCCTGTGAAATCCAGGCGTCGCCGGGGAGAATCTCGTAGCCCATGGCCTGGGCCTTGGCCTTGTCGATACTGCCGTAGGCGTCGGTAATGCCGGTCAGCGCGTCGATATCCATGCCGCTGGCCTTGCGGAAGGTGTAGGCCTTCTTGTCGCCGTTATCCCAGCAGGAGATGGCGACGACCTTGCCGCCGAGTTCGCTGTACTTGCGCACGGCATACTGCGCCACATTGCCGAAGCCCTGGAAGCTCGCGGTGGTCTTGTCGATGGCAATGCCGAGTTTATTGAGTGCTTCGCGCAGCACGAAGATGACGCCAAAGCCCGTCGCTTCCGTGCGGCCCAGCGAGCCGCCCATGCCAACGGCCTTGCCGGTGATGAAGCCGGGGTAACGCCCACCGTGGATGGTCTCGTACTCGTCAAGCATCCACTGCATGTGCTTGGCGTTGGTCATGACGTCGGGCGCCGGCACGTCGCTGACGGGGCCGACGTTGCGGGCCAACTGCCGCACCCATGCGCGGCACAGACGTTCCTGTTCCCGCTCGGACAGATTATGCGGGTCGCAGATAATGCCGCCCTTGGCGCCACCGAGAGGAATGTCCACCACCGAGCACTTCCAGGTCATCCACATGGACAGCGCACGGACGGTGTCAACCGTCTCCATGGGATGGAAGCGGATGCCGCCCTTGGCCGGGCCGCGGGCGTCATTGTGCTGAATGCGGTAGCCCTTGAAGACTTTGACGCTGCCGTCATCCATGCGCACAGGCAGGGTCAAGTGATACTCGCGCATCGGCTGCCGCAGGAACTCACAGGTGGCCTCGTCGAGGTCAAGCATGGCTGCGACGCCATCAAACTGGGCCTGGGCGGTTTCATAAGGATTGTAGGCTGAGTTGCTCATGATGCATGTCCTTTTCTTGTTGGTTACGTTTGGTCCTTGGGAAAACACGAAAAATGCAAAGACAAAAAACGTCTGCCGGTGAACTGATGCTCACCGACTTTACATTGGCCCTACTTGCCAACCAACTGGTTGCCAGGCAGTTCCACTATGTCCGAATGGGGTCTTGGCCCTCACTGGTCGTCCGCGGTTTCTGACGGCAGAACGACATTCCCACTCTCTTCTGACCTGCTGCTGGTCAGAGACAAAACGAGTCACGATACACAAATGGCGCGGCACCCCGGGCCGCAGGGGACGAAAATGCAGAGACAAAGCCTTGGCTGGCGATGCGCCGAAGCGCTCGCCTCACCCTTGGAGCCTTTGCGCAGACCACCGGGGTACGCACAGAAGTCCACTATGTCACATGCGGGAATTATCCCTCAAAGCGCCGTCGCTTGTTGGCGATCGTACTACCTGCTCCCTATCATTTAGTGTTCGTGTTTCAACATAAAAAACGAAAAAAACAGGGCATGAAATTATCATCATGCGCCGTTCTTACAAGTGGCCGACTTGGAAAAAACACATCGCGCCAGTAGCGGCATTCGTCAGCAATCCTCGCGATGGCGGCGCCCGGTCCGGCCCGCCCTGGCTCTGTTCGGTGGTCCGAGCAAAATGAAGCAAAGTTACTCACCCCGGCGCCAAACCGACTATCCCTTGCGGCGGGTCCAGCCGGCGATTTTGGCGGTGACGGCGTCGGCCTCGGCGATGGTCGCCACGCCGGTGACGGCGCTGATCCAAACGCCCTCAGGAGCGAGTTGCGTGAAGAGCTCGTCGAGGTCCTGTGCCGGCACGGGCTCGACGTAAAACGCCTTGCCTTTATTCTGGATGCGCTGATACACGGGTACAGACCCACGCCAGCCGCCATGGCCGGCCCCCGGCACCCACTGGATCGCTTGAATCTCCGGTATGTCCAGCAGCCGGTCCAAATAGCGCAGCGCCTGTGGACCGTCGAGGTGGTAAATGCAGTGGTCCATGTGCTGGCATTCGCGGATGATGCCCGGAATGAACAACTCCTCGAACATCTGATCGGAAATCATGCAGGAAAAGTCGTTGGAGGGAATGTGATAACGGCCCTTGCCAATGGCCGGCAGCCACGACGCGCTGGGCATGCCCGCCCCGCTGAGCAGATCGTAGAAATAGTCGTAAAAACGTATGAAGTCGTCCGTCACCCGAGTAACGAGTTTTTTGATGCCAGCGGGATTGTCGATGGTGTCCAGCAGCAGCTCCTGCGGATCGCGGAAGGCCGCGATGGCATCGCCGCCGGGATGGACGTCGGTATAGCCGACAATGAAATTTCCCTTGCCGACCGCAAGCAGCGCGCGCGTCATCTCGTCAAGCTTGCGGAAAGCGAAGCTATTCATGTCGAAGGCGATGCCGGCCAGCGACTCGTCCGTCAAGTCCTTGAGGATCGGGTGGCTCCAGGTGGTGTTTTCGCCGTACTCAAGCTCGCAGCCGTAGCAGGCCGAAAAGACCTCCGGCCCAAGATTGGGAATGACGATGGGCAGGCTGTCTGCCAGATAAAGTTGATTGCCCATGGCGGCTGCCGTGCGTTCCACCAGATAGTCCGTGTCCAGCCAACGCTCGCGATGGTTGGCAAAAGTCTTGACCGGGACCACCTGACGCTTTTCCGAGGGCTGCTGCAGACGCAAGCCGAACAAGGCGCGATCAACAACAGAAGCATGCCACCAGGCCTCGAAACGGTTCAGAACAGCATCATAATCAGGCTTGAGGGTAAACATGCGTGGCCTCGCGTAGCATAGGGGTGGGGGGGAACCGGACGGTTAGCACTATACTTGCTCAATAGCCCTCTCTCCAGCTACCACGCGCAACGAGGCCACCTCCGACACCAACACGCCGCCAAAAAATCTGCGGAAATCCGCGACAGCGGCGGGAAAAATGAATCTGGGGAGAAGCCCCACCCAACTTATGCGCAATGGTCGCGTTTGCCGGGGCGCGGCTTGGCCTGCAGAGCGTCGGCGTAGAGCAGGTAATGCTCACAACACAGGCGCCCGTGAAACGGCAGTGGCGGTAGCCACGCGCGGCGGCGTTCCCACAAGTCGATTTCCCGGGCTGCCAAGGGCGATTCCGCCCGGCCCTCTTCACCCTCGCGCCGGAAGCGCAGCTTCATGTCGTGGATGGGGCGGCCAGCGACGTCCACGATCGCATTCGTACCGATGACCTCCAGGCCATACTTTTCCGGATGGCAGCCATAGTCGGTTTCGGCAAAGAGGACGAAGGCGCTGGCGGTCATGCCGTCCACATAGGGCCAGGACCGATCGAGAAAGGAGAACGTGTCGTCCAGGGCGCGCGCGTCCGAGCCGGGCGCCCCGAAGATCATCATCAGCAGATTGGAAATGCCCACTGCGGATGCGTTTTTGAGCACCTGGTATGACGCCTCTGGTTCCGTGCCTTTGTTCATCAGGTTGAGGAGCCGCTGCGAGCCGCTTTCCATGCCCCAGCTGATCCAGCAGCAGCCAGCGCTGGCAGCCTTGGCCAGCAGTGCCGGCGTGTAATCCGCAATCGTCCGCGCCATGATCTGGAAACGACAATCAAGTTTCATGGCTAGGATGGCGTCACAGAGCGCTTCAAGATAGAGCGGATCGACATATTGATCGACAAAATAAAAATGCCGACAGCCACAGCTGTTTTGCCGCGCCAGCATTTCGAGCGCGACGGTCAGCGGCGGGCGCTGGCGATGCCGCCCGAAAGACTGATTGTGCGAGCAAAAACGGCAACGCCGCCACTTGCAGCCACGGCAGCCATAGATGGACAGCACCGGCACGGGATTGAAGTAGCCGCCGGCAGCCAACGCGCTGAAATCCGGCATCGCCAGCGTGCCGAGGTCCTCCAGTGACTCTGGCTTACCAGTGCAGACCACGCCGGCGACATCGCGATAATAACAGCCGGGTATCTGGGACAGCGCCCGGCCGGCCAACAGCGCCGCAAAAGGCACTTCGCCCTCGCCGACGATGATGCCGTCGATCCATGGCGTGGCCAGCAGCAACTCAGCAGGCTCCAAAGCACTCATAGCGGCACCGCCAAGAAGGACGCGGCTCGGAGCGGACAGCTCTTCATGGAGGTATTTGCTCTGGGCCAGCACAAAGGGCAGCTGGTCGAGATACATGACCGAAAAGCCCACGATCTCCGGATCGTCCCGGAGAATTCGCTGGCCATGGCGGGCCAGGAGCGCCGTCAGCTCCGCACCAAGGCCATTCCCGGCCAGATATTGCCGGGCCTGCTGTTCAAGCGCGTCAATGCGCCGAACGCCCTCGCCCATGTAGCTCATGTTCGCGGCATAGGCGGCAGAATCAAGAAAACTGTTCAGGGGCCCGCGAGCAAAAGCGCGCATCACGCCAAGCAGGGCGTTGTCGTCACACAGGCTGTTCCACAATTCGAGATTCGCATCAAACTGATCTATGGCAAGCTTCTGACTGCTGGCTACCGCGGCCAAACAGGCTACCCCCAGAGGCATGTACGTCGGCCCACTTCGCGGAGGAAACACCAGAGTGATGCGCATAGGTCGAAAGCGGCTCTTTCTTCTTATGGAAAATTAACGACGATCAGTGACAAAACAGGGCTTTTTTCTGCCAAAATGGCGCATAAATATAGCGCAAGAACCCAACACGACCAGCAAAAAAACGGAACCATCGCCCGGCAAGAGCCGTCGATTGCCGTCGATTGCCGTCGATTGCGGTCGATTGCCGTCGATTGCGGTCGATTGCCGTCGATTGCGGTCGAGTGCGGTCGATTGCCGTCGAGTGCCGTCGATTGCTGTCGATTGCTGTCGATTGCCGTCGATTGCCGTCGATTGCCGTCGATTGCTGTCGATTGCCGTCGAGTGCGGTCGATTGCCGTCGATTGCCGTCGATTGCCGTCGATTGCCGTCGATTGCTGTCGATTGCCGTCGAGTGCCGTCGATTGCCGTCGACTGCTGTCGATTGCTGTCGATTGCTGTCGATTGCGGTAGGGGCGAACCAAGGTGTCCGCCCCACCCTCGCCCGGCCTCTTCAGTTGGCGAAAGTGATGAGCATGACGGCCGACGTCGCGTCGGATTTAACGCGCAGGGTATTGCCCTCCTGCACGACGGCGACCGGGGTGAGGTCATGGCTGTCATCGACCATTCGCGCGACGCAGTCTTTCGGCGCGCCTATTCCGGTGACCTCAATCACAAAATCCACTGGTCCGGTTTTGAAGGCGGCGACGAGCAGCGCGGTCTTGCCGTCGGCAGTCCGGCCGGCGAGAGCGGTGACTTCACGGCGGTCAGAGCTGGTTTTGAGGCGATCGCCGCAGAGGGCGATTTCGCCGAAGGCCTTCATGCCATAGTACGACTTGGTAGGCGTCGAACTGTAGGACTTAAAGAGCCCCCACATCGTGGTCGTTGCCGTGTAGTAGCAGCCAAGGTCCAGCGGGGTGTCCTGCCAGAGTGTCTGCACCACGCAGATGAACGCCGCCGAGTCGATGCCCTTCATTTCCTGGTACATGCGGTCTTTGTACGCCGGATCGGCGCGCAGGCGTTTCCACTCGCCGGGAAAATAATGCCATTCATTCAGGTGAATCTCAGCCTTGGCATAGCCAGCGTCATCCAGAGCCTTACGTGCCTGTGCCGGTGATTCGACAATCCAACCGGCAGGGTCGGCAGCATAGCAGTGATAGGAGTAGAAATCCAAAGGCGCCTGATGCGCGGCGCAGTGGTTGATGAAGTCCTTGCTGAGCTGGCCAAAGCCACAATGCGCGGGCCCGCCAATCATCAGCTGCGGGAAACGCCGTTTCAACTCGGTCGCCACCTTGACATAGAAGTCATTATACTCGGCGACGGTGCCACCCCACATCAGGTGCAGGCCGTCAGCATCCTGGCATTCCGGCTCATTCCAGATTTCCCAGTACTTGATGGCGAAATGGAAGCCATCGGCCCAGCCTTCGGTATAATGGCGAATGATGTTGCTGCAAACGTCGATCCACTTATCGACATCTGACGGCGGATCAATGAAGTACTTGTTGAAGCCATGCTCAATGCTCGGACCGAGGCGGTAGACGATGCCAGTGCCACCGTCAATGCAGGTCTTGATGTAGTCGTCGGTCTGCCGGAAATAGTAGTTGCGGGGATCAGCCGCGTCGGCATGGAAGTTGGCGAAAATCAACGGCACGTCCACCAATCGCGTACCGGAATTTTCCAGCGGGCTGTCATGGAGCCGCGTCACTGGCATCTGCAAAGCCGCGAAGGCATCGCGGATATCCCGACCGGCCTTCGTATTGGTAATCGGTGGCGCCAGATTGCCACCGTTGAGACGCTTGATTGACCCAATCAACACGTCGCCCTCAAGAGTAATGTGAATGTCATTGGCCATGGCTGCAATTCCTTCTGCTGATGGGGTGTTCAATGCTGGCTGCAAGCGGGCAAGGAACGAAAATAATGCCTTGTCGCGGTGCTGACAATACATACTTCGCGGGGTACTTTACTGGCCAATAACCGCAATGCCCCACGCAACAACTGGAAATAATTGCGATTCTATGAACATCGGCCAGATATGCAGTATCAGCGCCCACTGCGGCATTGGCCCGCGCATCGGCGTCGCCGGCACTGCCGGCCTACTGCTGGCGCTCGTGCCCAACTGGCTATGGCCGGAGCACTGCGCCATGCCGCTACCGGCGGCCTTGTCGCGTGTGCTGGGCCTGCTGCTACTCGTTCTGGGCGGCGGGTTGTATGCATGGAGCCTGGCGCTGCTGCGCCGCGCCTGGTCGCAGGACCGCCTGGCCACAACGGGCCCCTTCGCGACCATGCGCCACCCCGTGTATGCCGCGTGGCTATGGGGCATCTTCCCCGCCATTGCCTTGCTGGCGCATTCATGGCCGTACCTGCTGGCACCAGCACTCGCGCTGTGGGCCTTCGCACGTCACCGCGGCCGCGAAGAGCGCGACACCCGCCAACGCTTCGGCGCGGCCTACGACAGCTACGCCCGCGCCGTTCCCGGCCGCATTATCCCCCGCAGACACCGACAGCCCACCACAACATCGCCACCTGGAGATAAACCATGAGTTCCCTACGTAAAATTGACCATGAAGTTGACTTCTGCGTCGTCGGCGGCGGCATCGCCGGCATGCTCGCGGCCATTGCCGCAGCCCGACACGGCCTCCGCGTCGCCCTCATGCATGACCGACCTGTCCTCGGCGGCAACGCGTCGTCCGAAATCCGCATGTGGATTTGCGGCGCCGGCAGCCGCGTGCCATACCTGCAGGAAACCGGCATCCTCGAAGAAATCGCGCTGGAAAACATGCACCGCAATCCCAGCCGCAATTATTCCCTGTGGGACGCCCTGCTCTACGAAAAAGTCCGCTTTGAGCCCAACATCACCCTCCTGCTGAACTGCAGTTGCTGCCAGGCGGACATGGCCGGCAACAGCATCGCCTCGGTCACAGGCTTCCAGCTGACCACCTACACCTGGCACTGCGTCCGCGCCAAGCTCTTCGCCGATTGTTCCGGCGACAGCATTCTCGCGCCTCTCAGCGGCGCCAAACACCGCATCGGCCGCGAAGCAAAGAGCGAACACCACGAGGCCTTCGGACTCGACCAGGCCGACAACCAGACCATGGGCATGAGCCTGCTCCTCCAGGCGCGCGAAACCGACCACCGCGTCGAGTACATCCCACCGCCATGGGCGCACCGCTTCGAGACCGACGCCGATATGCACGACAAGCCCCACACCATGCTCCAGGACCTCAACACAAACTTCTACTGGATCGAACTCGGCGGCGAACAAGACTCCATCCACGACACGGAAGATATCCGCGACGAATTGCTCAAAATCGCCTTCGGCTGCTGGGACCACATGAAAAACCACGGCGACCACGGCGCCGACAACTGGGAACTGGAGTGGGTCGGCTTCCTCCCCGGCAAGCGCGAAAGCGTCCGCTACGTCGGCGACTACATCATCACCCAACAGGACGTCGAAAATGCCGCTAGCTTCGACGACGAGGTCGCCTACGGCGGCTGGCAGATCGACAACCACCTCCCCGGCGGCTTCCGCCTCAGCGGCAATGCCGGCGCCCACCTGCAAAAACGGCGTCTCAGCGAGCCCTACGGCATTCCCCTGCGCGCACTCTACTCCGCGAACATCGACAACCTGCTGTTCGCCGGCCGCAATATCAGCGCCACGCACGTGGCCTTCAGCACCACCCGCGTCATGGGCACCTGCGGCGTCATGGGCCAGGCCATTGGCACCACTGCCGCTGTCGCCATCAAGCACGGCTTGACCCCACGCGAGGCAGGCAGCGAAAAAATCCGTGACATCCAGCAGTTGCTATTAGCCGACGACTGCTTCCT
>JAQWBY010000267.1 GCA_028706165.1 Lentisphaeria bacterium
TTGTCGGGGTCAAGGCCGAGAAATTCGCAACTGTTAAAGTAGACGAATTTGTGGCTGGTGCCGTGGAAGCCGTATTTACGCACATCGTACTTGTCATAGAATTCGCGGGGAATGGCGTACATGTAAGCTTCGGGTTCCATGGTCTGATGGAAAGCCGTATCAAACACCGCCACATTTGGCGTGCCTGGAAAGACCTGCTCGCAGGCTTCGATACCGCCGAGGTTGGCCGGGTTGTGCAGCGGTCCCAGAACGATGCATTTGCGGATGCCTTCCTTCACGTCTTCATTCACCAGAATCGGTGACGTGTAGGTCTTGCCGCCATGCAGCACCCGATGGCCGATGGCCTGGACCTCGGAAAGCTTCTCGAGGACGCCGTAGCTCGGGTCGACTAGCTTGTCGCATACCGCCTGCAAGGCCTCGCTGTGGTTGGTGATGCTGAGGACTTCCTCCAGCTTGTTCTTGTCCGTCGCCTGGTACGTCAGCTTGGGATTGCTCATCCCAATGCGCTCAACCAAGCCCTTGGCCAGCACCGTCTTGTTCGTCATGCTGAACAAGGTGAACTTGAGGGATGAACTGCCGGAATTGACGACCAGTACTTTCACAAAAGCCTCCAATACTCTGGGTGGGATGAAGCTGGAATAAATGGGGAAAGCGCCAAATGTAATGCAAAAATGGTCAAAAACAAGCAAAAACGCAAAGATAACGACCGGCGCGCGTAGGGATGAGGACTTGCGTCGCACGACACATAGCCGGAACCCGGTGGACTCGGTGGACTCGGTGGACTCGGTGGACTCGGTGGACTCGGTGGACGCTATCCTGGGCCGCCGCCAGCTGGTGTCCATTGCCGAAGGATGTGTCCACAATGTCCACCGAGTCCACCGAGTCCACTAGCGCGTCTGCTTTCCGGTGGTGCGAATTTGACGGATGGGCTTTGCGGAATGACATTTAGTGTTTTGCCAAAAAACATTATATGGTCGCTTGGCGGCTCTTCGCCAGCGGCGCCCCATACCTATATTTATATGGCGTGGGGCGGTTGCTGTTACGACTGCGTCGTCTGGGTTTGTCACTCGGCGGCGTGGCTGTCGAGTGTGGCCAGCCCATTCCGGAATAGCGTAACCTGACAAGAGGTGCCAGCATTGAAAAAAATTGCATTTAAGCATTGGCAATTCAGAATTTGCGCCGTTATAGTACGCATTCTGTTTTTCTTTTTAGACGCATTGGCGTTTGCTGACGGCGCTTTGGCCACGGTCAAAACGGCGCCGGCGGGGTCGGTGTCCAGCAAGGAAGCAGAGCAGCGGATTGTGGAGCTTGAGCTGGAACTGTCGCGGGTCCGCGAGGAACTCAGCCGGCAGCGCGCCCAATACGCCGCGTTTTACGAACGGAGCCATGCGGTACTGGAGCAGATGCGCGAGTTGGAATTACGCTCGGCGCATTTACTACAGCGCAAGGACGGCGAAGACACGGCGGCATTGGCGAACCAGGCACTGTCTGCACTCAGGGAACTGGGTGCGCGGCAGCTAGAAGTCGAGCAGTCTCTGCGTGATTTTGAACGGTATATCGAGACCATGCTGAATGTCATGCAACCGAGTGACGCGGTGCGTCGCGAGGTGTCGGAACGGATCTCAGCCCTACGGGGCGTTGTTGAGCGTAGTCTCAACCCACTGTCGATAGTCGCCGGGCGAGGCGGTGGTAAATCCGGAATGACTGGTTGTGGTGTACTGGCTGTTCATGACGAGTTACAGCTCGTCATCTTGGATCGTGGTTTTCTGAGCGGTGTTCGCACTGGCAGCGAATGGTGGCAGGCCCGCAACGGCAAGGTCACCATGAAGTTGCGGGTTGTGGATGCACGACCTGAAATCAGTGCTGCCGTGCTGGTGCAGGGCACGCTTGCTGAAATCGCCATTGGTAGCCGGTTTCAGGCTGAATAAGCCGTGGACCGATCAACATAGCAGAAAATATAGTCGGTTTTCACGTCAGCCTCTTACCTAGGCACCCGGTCGGTGTTTGGGCAGGAGCTGAAGGTAGAGGTAAGAGAAAGCGGAGTTATGGAAAAACTAGCCATCACCAAACACGTGCGGATATCACCGTTCAAGGCGCGCGAGGTGGCCCGGCTCATTCAGGGCAAGGGCGCCGTCGAAGCCATGAACATGGTGAGTCTCATCCCCCGCAAGGCGGCACGGCTGATTGAGAAGACTCTCAAATCAGCAGTGGCCAATGCCGAGAACGACGAGAAAATGGGCGTTGACCGTAGTCGCCTCGTGGTGAAGGAAGCTCTCATTGGCGAGGGCGCGACGCTGAAGCGCTTCCGCCCCAAGGCCCGTGGGTCTGCGGGTCGCATTCGCAAGCGTACGAGCCACATTCGGATCGTTGTAACAGACCAGGCATAAGGACAGGGAGTTCACAGTGGGTCAAAAAGTAAATCCAATCGGGTTTCGTATTCCAGTCACCAAGGACTGGAAATCCCGCTGGTTTGCCGGCAAGACGCAGTTCGGACCGCTTCTGCAGGAGGATCTGAAGATCCGAGAGCACATCAGTAGCGAATTGCAAAGCGCGGCAGTCAGCAAAGTCATCATTGAGCGTTTTGGTCGGCGCGTACGCGTGACCATCTACTCCGGTCGTCCCGGCATCATCATCTCCGGCCGTTTCGGCCAGGCCACCGCTCCGGTCAGCCGTGGGCAGGACAACGCGGGCGACAAGGGCGCCAAGCGCGGCGCCGGTTTGGACAAACTCAAGGCGAGTATGGCCAAGATCACGGGCGATAAAGAGATTCTCCTCGACATCAAGGAAGTGCGGCAGCCCGAGGTTGACGCGCAATTGGTGTCCGAGAACATTGCCCAGCAGCTGGTGAAGCGTATCGCTTTCCGCCGGGCCATGAAGCGGGCCATTCAGACCGCCATGCAGCTTGGTGCCGATGGCATTAAAATCCGCTGCTCGGGCCGCCTGAACGGCGCGGAGCTGGCGCGAACGGAGCAGTACAAGGACGGCAAGGTGCCGCTGCACACGCTTCGGGCCAATATTGACTACGGTTTTTCCGAGGCGCACACTCTGGCTGGCCTCATCGGTATTAAAGTCTGGATCTGCAAACCCCAAAATTGGGAGGATACGAAAAATGCCTCTGATGCCAAAACGCGTAGAGCACCGAAAGGTGCAGCGCGGCGCCCACGCGGGAATCGCGAGCAGCAATAACAAGTTGGACTTCGGTGAGTACGGCCTGCAGATTCTGGATCGCGGTTGGTTGACAGCGAATCAGATTGAAGCAGCCCGTGTGGCGGCAACCCGCCACATGCAGCGTCGTGGCCAGATCTGGCTGCGAGTGTTTCCCGACAAGCCCTACAGCAAAAAGCCTTTGGAAACCCGTATGGGTAAGGGCAAAGGCGCTCCCGAGGGCTGGGTCGCTGTGGTTCGTCCCGGTAATATGATCATTGAGCTGAGCGGCTGCCCGGAGACCGTGGCGAAAGAAGCGTTGGCCCGAGCGGCAAGCAAATTGCCCTTCCGTTGCCGTTTCCTCGCCCGTCAGCATGCCGCCGTCTAAAAGCGGCAAGGCGGCCTAAGAATAGGGTTGTGTGACATGAAAGCAAAAGACATTCGCGAAATGACGGCAGAGGAACTGGACCGCGCTGCGGAAGAAAGCAGGAAGGAGATTTTCAATCTCCGCCTGCAAGGCCAGACCGGACAGCTTGAGAACCCCGCCCGCATCCGCCTTCTGCGCAAGGATGTGGCTCGGATTGAGACAGAGAAGACCGCCCGTCGCAAGCAGGCGAAGTGACCGAGGTGTGACAATGGCTGAAGCTGAAGAAGTAAAACAGGAACGAAACCTGCGCAAAGTGTTGACCGCTACCGTGGTCAGCGATAAGCAGGACAAGACCTTGGTGGTCAAGGTCGATCGTCGCTCACCCCATCCGCTGTACCGCAAGGTGGTGAAGGTCACAAGCAAGTGCTATGTGCACGACGAAAACAACGAGGCCAAGGTCGGCGACGTCGTCGAGATCATGGAGACCAGGCCTCTGAGCAAAATGAAACGTTGGCGTCTGGTGTCCATCATCCAGCGCGCCGTGACTGACTGAGGAGGTATTCACCATGATTCAGATGCAAACGACATTGGATGTGGCGGACAACTCCGGCGCGCGGAAGATTATGGCGATACGGATCTTGGGCCAAGGCAAACAAAGTGCTGCCATCGGCGACATCATTCGCGCCTCGGTGAAAGAGGCCCAGCCCAACGCCGCCATCAAGAAGGGCGAAGTGGTTCGCGCAGTTGTCGTGCGTACCGCGATGAATATCCGTCGCTCCGACGGGTCCTTTCTCCGCTTCGACCGCAATGCCGCGGTTATCATTGACGAAGATGGCAATCCGAAAGGCACGCGCATTTTCGGGCCAGTAGCGCGCGAGTTGCGTGACAAGAATTTTATGAAAATTGTCTCGTTGGCTCCGGAGGTGCTGTGATGGCGAAAGCAACAATTAAGAAGAACGACGTGGTGTTCGTCATTGCGGGTGCTGACAAAGGCAAGAGCGGCAAGGTTCTGTCGAAGGACAGCAAGTCGTCCCGGGTGACTGTCGAGGGCGTGGCCGTCCGCAAGAAGACGATCAAGCGCTCCCAGGAACATCCGAATGGCGGCATTGAAGAGCGTGAATGCCCGATTCACATCTCGAATGTGATGGCGGAAGAGCGCTACCGGGCCAGGCGTTCGGAAAAGTGAAGTAGTCTAAACGCGAGGTCTGGAAATGATTAGCAGCATATTATACGATCAGTATAAGCAGAACATCGTGCCGCAGCTCAAAGAGAAACGCGGCTACAAGAATCCGATGGAAATTCCGCATCTGGTGAAGATTGTAATCAACACCGGTGTGGGCACGGACAAGGACCGCGAGGTCATGCAGGCCGCATCGGACACCCTGGGCATGATCACGGGCCAGAAGCCGGTGATCACCAAGTCGCGGAAGAACATCTCGAATTTCAAGCTGCGCAAGGGCATGGCCGTTGGTGCCAGCGTCACCCTTCGTCGCGGCGCCATGTACAATTTTCTTTATCGTTTGATCAACATCGTGTTGCCGCGGGTACGTGACTTTCGTGGTGTGTCAGCCAAGTCCTTTGATGGTGTCGGCAACTACAATTTCGGTCTGACGGATCAGTCGGTGTTCACGGAGATTGATCTGGACAAGATCAAGCACACGATCGGTATGAACATCACCATCGTGACGACTGCGAAAACCGATGATGAAGCCCGTGACCTGTTAAGCATGCTGGGCATGCCGTTTGCCAACTGAAGGGGATAAAAACGTGGCCAGGAAAAGTCTGATAGTCAAATCCCAGAGGACGCCCAAGTTTTCGGTGCGTAGTTACAACCGTTGCGAGCGCTGCGGGCGTGCGCGCGCATACATTCGCAAGTTCCATCTTTGCCGTATTTGCTTCCGCGAGCTGGCCAGCAACGGGCAGATTCCAGGTGTCATGAAGGCGAGCTGGTAAGAGGAGAGCGACCATGAGCATGAGCGATCCAATCTCTGACATGCTGACCCGTGTGCGTAATGCATC
>JAQWBY010000021.1 GCA_028706165.1 Lentisphaeria bacterium
CGCGCGCGACCATAGGATGGGGGCCCCCTACGGTGGGGGGGCTGATTTCAAGAACCGCAGAAAAAGTAGTCAAAAACTCGCCCATTGACAAGCAAAAAAACGCCGAATAACAGCAAATTGTGGATCACTATGATTTGAGCTGTCTTGTTCGTGTGATTTGGGTATTCATCGTTGTGAGTTCTGGTGAACCGACCGCGTCGCTCAGATGCCCGCTTTATCGCGGCGGCGAGCGATATTCCACCTTAGTCATGTCCCTCTTGTGCGTAGGTGAGCGGCGCTGGCAATAACGGCGTATCAATGACTGCCCGACGACGCGTAAAGGTACTCGGTCAGTGTACACCCCGGCGCTTCGCTGGGACAATTTGCCGGAAACCCACGACCCGCCGCCGCCCAGCCATTCGACCTTGATTTCCGCCGTCCTTTGCGGCAGCGTGTTTCATAGGAGTGTACACCCCGGCGCTTCGCTGGGACAATTTGCAGGAAACCCACGGCCCGCCGCCGCCCAGCCATTCGACCTTGATTTCCGCCGTCCTTTGCGGCAGCATGTTTCATAGGAGTAACCACCCCGGTGGGGAAAACACCGGGGACAATGTGCAGGAAACCCACAGCCCGCCGCCGCCCAGCCATTCGATCTTGATTTCCGCCGACCTTTGCGGCAGCGTGTTTCATAGGAGCCATTGATAATAGCCGGGATCGTGGTGACGCCTGGGACCGATGGGACTAATTGGCGACTGTGCGCAGGAGCGAGGACTCACGGACTCATGAGGCATGATCTCATGGATTGGACTATGGGAACTTTTGGGACTGTGGGGAATGACGCCTTGGACGCCGGGGACTGTTTGAGGACTTGTTGGACTCTTGGGAGCGCCGCCGGGGAGGTAATCAGGGAACGTTTGCGTGAGGCTGTTTGGAGGTCGTGTGAGGTCCTGGCCCCATGCGACGGTGCGGGCGGGAGACGGGCGCGCGACAAGACGGGAGACGGGCGCGCGACAGGCCGGGGACCGCCCGCACCACAATCGGGAGACGGGCGCGCGACATAACCGGGCACGTTTACGTGTGGCTGTTTGGAGGTCGTGTGAGGTCCTGAACCCATGTGACGGTGCGGGCGGGACGCCCGCACCACAATCGGGAGACGGGCGCGCGACAGGACGGGGACCGCCCGCACCACAATCGGGAGATGGGCGCGCGACAGGCCGGGAGACGGGCGCGCGACAGGCCGGGAGACGGGCGCGCGACATAACCGGGCACGTTTACGTGTGGCTGTTTGGAGGTCGGGTGAGGTCCTGATCCCATGCGTTGGTGCGGGCGAGACGCCCGCACCACAATCGGGAGACGGGCGCGCGACAGGATGGGGACCGCCCGCACCGCGGCCGGGAGACGGGGTCCGCGCCACGGCCGGGAGAGGCGCCGGGGAGGTAATCAGGCACGTTTGCGTGTGGCTGATCGGAGGTCGTGTGAGGTCCTGAACCCATGCGTTGGTGCGGGCGAGACGCCCGCACTGCGGCCGGGCGACGGGGTCCGCGCCACGGCCGGGAGAGGCGCCGGGGAGGTAATCAGGGAACGCTTACGCAATGCTATTTGGAGGTCGTGTGAGGTCCTGAACCCATGCGTTGGTGCGGGCGAGACGCCCGCACCACGGCCGGGAAACGGGGCGCGCGATGGGACTGAGGACGGTGGCGCGCGTGTCTTTCACACAGGCAATTATTGGCTCTTTTAGGAGTTTATATCCGTTGCTGCCGGTGGAGGGTTTGGGCCCGCTGCTGTCGGCGGGGGATTTTGGCCCGCTGCTGTGGGCGGAGGCGGAGTTTTGGCCGTTTTTGCCGGGGTATTCGGGGCGATTTGTCCGGGCATGGCGATAGTTTGCGGTTGCTGTGCGGCGTTATGGATTGCCCGGAGTTGGTCGTTGATGTAGTTGAAGACGGACTGGAAGGCGTGGGCGCAGGCTGTACTGCTGCTTGCCGGGAATGCAATCACCGCTCGGTTGTTCTGGGTTTGCACGTAGAGCAATACGGACTGGTCGGGAGTGAAAGCGGGGGCTTTTGCGGAAGGCTTGGCGGAAGGGAGGCCGGCGTCGAGTTTACCAGTGACAAAAGACGTGAGGATGACGCCGTGTTGCGGGCGGCAGGTGTTGATTTGGCCGGTTTCCCACTTTTGGAGAGTTGACCAGCTGATGCCGAGGAGAGGGCTTAACTCTCTCAGGCTCAGGTCCAGGGATTTTCTTTTTTGCCGCAGGAGCCGGGCCAAATCCGGGGTAATGTGGCCATCGAAGACAATGTCGTTTGCGGGTTCTGGGAAGGTACTGCCAGCACTTGCCTCTGCCATGTGTTCTGCTCCTCCGTGCTTTTGCCGGTTACACGCATGTCATGCACTAAACATGCATGGTTATGCATGATACTGTTGCAGGCATTTTCTCTTCCTGGGCATATAATGGACTAATTTGCATGATATTCAATTCGATTATATGATTTTATTGTTTTTTAACCTTCCTTATTTGGTGATGATGGAATTTTTGAGCGAAAGGGGTGCGGAGGTGAAGCAACGTAATCGGTCAGTGTACACCCCGGCGCTTCGCTGGGACAATTTGCAGGAAACCCACGGCCAGCCGCCGCACATATGGGAGGCTAAGGGGCTGTTCGATAATTACGTTTACATCTATACCCAGGCACGCTGAAAGCGTGCGACAGCGCAAACAAAAAAAGGTGAGGTTCCATTGCCTCTTTGGTCCCAGTCAGCTACGCCGACTGGGACCAAAGAGGCCGAGGAACACGAGCGTAGAGGGCGCGCTACCCAGGGCGGCGCTCCGCCTGCGGCGTCGCTTGCCCTGGGCTACGATGACAGCGCCCCTCCAGGGCGCTTGCCGCTTCGCGGCCAGGGCGTTTGCCGCTTCGCGGCCAGGGCGCTTGCCGCTTCGCGGCCAGGGAAATGTTGGCCGTCGACAAGGTATGACATGAAAGAGCGTTTGTACTGCAATGTGTAAACGTAATTTGTGAACGGCACCTAACCAGGCAACGGGTTTCATAGTAGGTCGGCCCCTACTGCGGGGTGATAGCGCCGCCTTGCGGAGTGCGGGCGATATGCCAGTGTCGGGTGGTGACAGCGTCGAGGAAGCGGCGGTCGTGGCTGACGAGGAGTAGTGCGCAGGGGCATTCAGCGAGAGCTTCTTCGAGACATTGGATGCTGGGGAGATCCATGTGGTTGGTGGGCTCGTCCATAATGATCAGGTGGGGCGTTTTGCAGATACCGAGAGCGAGGAGGATCTTGCGGATTTCGCCGGGGCTGGGCTCGCTGCTTTCGAGGAGGCGCTGGGGGCGCGAGCCGAGGCGGCTGACGATGGTCATCAGCTGGCCGAGTGGTTCCTTGGGGAGCGCGGCGACCTCGCGGATGATATCGCGACAGGCTTCCGCGCTGATTTCCTGGGGGACCACGACGAGGTGTTCGGGCTCGACTTTGAGTAGCGGCAGCACGTGGCGGATGAAGCTGCTTTTGCCGCTGCCATTGGGGCCGGTGAGCGCGATGCGGTCCTGCGGGGCGATACTGAGTTCGGGGAAGGCCAGAATGCGGTCGCTGGCGATGTCTATGTGTCCAGGTTCGAGGCGGAGCAGCGCGGCGCGTTGGGAGCAACCGCCATTTTCGAGCCAGATGCCCATCTCATAGACCTTTTTGACGCCGCTGCTTTGGCGGCGTTCTTCGGCTTGGCGGAGGCGCCCGCTCATTTGTCGCAGGCCTTTGTTTTGGGCGCTGTCCTTATCGCTGACCTTAGCGCGGGCGATTTTGTCTTTCGCGTCGTGGTCTTTGGCGGCGACGCTGCTGCGGGAGCCTTTTTTTGCGGATTGTTCGCTGAGTTCGCGGCGGCGTTGCTGTTCGCGTTTGAGGCGTTGCAGTTCGTGCTTGGCGTGGTCGTCGTTGCGGCGGGCGTCTTGTTGTTCGATACCCGACTGCTGTAGGCCCTGGGTGACGCCGCCGGGTCGCATGGCGACATTGGGCGGGTCAATGAAGAGGCACTGACTGCAGAGCGTATCGACCATGTCGCGGTCGTGGCTGACGAGGAGGCCGACGCCGCGGAACGCGCGCAGGGCGGTCATGAGCATCTCGCGGGCGTCGCTGTCGATGTGGTTGCTAGGTTCATCGAGGGCGAGCACGGCGGGGTCTTGCCAGAGGGCGACGGCGATTTGGGCGCGTTTACGTTCGCCGTGGCTGAGGGACGGCCAGCGGTCGGGCCAGTCGTCTTCCAGGCGCAGCTGGCTGCAGATGAGGATAGCTTCGCGATTGTAGTCGGCCAGAAGCGCGGCGAGATCAGTGGGGCAGTGGTCGGTACGTTGCGGGCAATAGCAGCAGTCGCCTGAGCTGCGGATCAGTCCGGACTGCGGACTGAGCAGACCGCAGCAGAGTTGCAGCAGGGTGCTTTTGCCCACGCCGTTGGCGCCGACCACGCCAGTCCAGCCGGGGGGGAAGAATGCCGATACGTCAGCCAGAATGGGTTCAGTCGCGCGTTCATAGCGGAAAGAAACGCCTTGGAGTTGCAGGAAAGACTGGGGCATGTGATAGAGCGTCTCTTCAGTCGCGACTGAGCAAATTGTATTTGATGATGTACCAGATGGCAGCGACACCGTCTCGCCAGCCGATTTTCTTGCCGTCGTCGTAGCAACGGGCCTGGTAGGCGATGGGCACCTCGTAGATACGGGCGCGGCGGCGGGCGAGTTTGGCAGTGATTTCGGGCTCGAAGCCGAAGCGGTTGCATTCGAGGGTGAAGCTGGTGAAGAGATCGGCGCGGATCATCTTGTAACAGGTCTCCATATCGGTGAGATGGAGATTCGAGCAGATATTGGAGATGGCGGTGAGGACCTTGTTGCCGAAGTAGTGCCAGAACGTATCCACGAGGATTTCGCGGCCGGAGTAGCGGCTGCCGAAGACCGCGTCGGCCTTATTGTCCATTAGGGGCCTGATCATGACGGGAAATTCGGTTGGGGCGTATTCGAGGTCGGCATCTTGGATGATGACTGCGTCGCCGGTGACCATTTTTTGTGCACTGCGGATAGCGGCGCCTTTCCCCTGGTTCTGGTCGTGGTGGAGGATTTTAAGGTCGGCAGAGGGCGGCATGGCTTCGAGGATCTCGCGGGTCCCGTCGCTGGAACAGTCATTAACGACGATAATTTCGAGGTCGGGCAGACCACAGGCCCGGACCTGGTCGATGACGGTGGCGATGGTCTGGGCTTCGTTGTAGGCCGGAATGATGACGCTGAGTTTCATGTCGTGAAGGAACCGCTGCGATGAGTTGACGGGTAGCTGTAGCCGCTGCCGCTGTGGCCGCCGAGAACGACCTATACATTAGCTGTGATGGTCTGATGCGTCCATAGTTGGCCAGAACAATTCGCCCAAAGGGCCTTTACCAAGTATATTTTTCGTTTCGGAACAAAGGGCCGGTGTGGACGTCCTAGAGGCGTTGCCGCCACCCGCAGACACAGACTTTGGAGGCCCCGTGGAAAACGTCCTGTTCATATTTGGCATGATCTGGAAGATCATCTTCATCGCGTTCTTTTTTGGTTTTTGCGTCTTCATTCACGAGTTCGGCCATTTGCTGGCCGCGCTGTGGCGGGGGCTGCACGTGGAGAAATTCTCCATTGGTTTTGGCAAGCGCCTGTGGGGTTTCAAGCGTGGCGGGGTTGAATTTGTGGTAAGTATGTTGCCTTTTGGCGGCTATGTGATGCTGCCGCAGCTTGATCCGACGGACGAGCCGAAGACGAGCACCGGCGAGGCGTTGCCGCCGGGCAAGCCGAGTGCGCAGGCGATAGCGGCGTTTGCGGGGCCGCTGTTCAACATCCTTTTTGGCTTTGCGCTGGCGACAGTGATGTGGGCGGTGGGGGTATGGGAGCCGACGCCGGCGAATTCCTGCGTGGTCTTGTCGGTGCCGCCGACCCTGCCTCTGTACCGGGACGGCTTGAAGTTCGAGGACACGATCACCGCCCTCAATGGCGAGCCCGTTGATGCGACTTGGGAAGAGCTCTGCGAGAAAATACCGGTTGACGCGCCGCCGCAGACCCTGACGGTGAAGCGCAAGGACGGCCCGGTTGACCTGACGATAACGCCCGTACCCAATCCCGAGTGGCTGGCGGGCCTGCGCGCCGGCGACCGCATCGTCGCCGTCAATGGCAAGACTTTCAGCCGTGGCGTCGACGAAGTGACCAAAGAGTACGTCTACAGCAAGACGCCGGAGGTTACCCTGACCGTAGACAGTGGCGATGGCCAGCAGCGCGACCTGCGCTATCTGCCGGCGCCAAATCCACGGGTTGAGGACCTGGGCCTGCCCTTTTTCACGGCGCGCAATCCCGTGGCTGTTGGTGCGGTGTTGCCGGACAGTCCGGCGGCGCAGGCGGGCCTGCAGACAGAGGACCAGTTGCTGGCGATCAACGGCAAGACCATCACCAGCGCGCGCATGTTCCTGGAAGAAGTACAGACCTTGGCTGGGCAGCCGGTGCGGCTACTGGTGAACCGTAAGCACAAAGAGCTGGAGATTGCGGGGCTGGACCTGCCGGCGCGCGAGGGCAACCGCGACATCGGCATGGAGCAGCTCGGCGTCGTCTTCACGGTGATTGTAGAAGGGGTAGTACGGGACATGCCCGCGCACGCCGCCGGTATCCGCCACGGCGACCTCATCAAGAAGGCCAACGGCCGTGACATCACGGACAGCGCGATGTTCACCGAGCTCGTGCGTGAAACCCGTGGCGCGCCGCTGACGCTGCTGATCGAGCGCAATGGCAGCGACATGGAGCTGAGCGGGCTCGCGGCCGTGCCGCGGGAGATCAACGGCAAGACCATCTACTTTGTGGGGCTGACCTTGTCGGACAACGTCCCGAAGGTCATTGGCCATCCCTCGCCCTGGGCGCAGTTCACGGACGTGGTCAGTACCACTGGCCGCACGCTCGGTTTGCTGTTTTCGCCGCTGACGTCGCGTCTAAGTGGCAAAGAGTTGCCGGCGAATCGCGCGCAGGTGAAAGTGGAGCACATGAGCGGGCCATTGGGCATCGTCATGATGCTCTGGTACAAGTTGAAGCTGGAGGGCATCCGCGGCGGCCTGTCCTTCATCATCCTGATTTCCTTCAGCTTGGCGCTGATCAATCTCCTGCCACTGCCCATATTGGACGGCGGCCACATCGTCTTCGCGGGGATTGAGGGCGTCACGCGGCGGCGCCTGCCGGCGAAATTCCTTGGCATCATCCAGAACGTCTTTGCCTTCCTGCTCATCGCCCTGATGCTCTACATCACCTTCTTTGACAGCAACCGGCTGTACAAGCGCGCCAAGTTGATGTTCCAGGACAAAAGTGAACAGGTCGCCGAGCCCGCCAAGGCGGCGAAGCCCACGCCGGCGCCGGTAGCGGAGGACGCGGCGCCATGACGGGTGGATGCAAGCAGATACAGATTGCGATTGACGGCCCGGCGGCGGCCGGCAAGAGCACGGCTGCGAAGAAGTTAGCGACGCGTCTTGGCGGTTACTACGTCAACACTGGCGACATGTACCGCACGCTGGCCTGGGCGGTATTGCGGGCGGGCATTGATCCACGATTGGACGAGGCCGGCGTGGCGGCGCTGCTGCCGCAGTGGGACATGCATTACCAGCCGGCCGCTGGCGGTGGCCTGCAGCTCTATTTCAATGGCGTGGCTGTGCAGCAGAGCGATATCCGCGCGCCGGAAGTCGCCGCCGTGGTCAGTTACATTGCGCAGATACCCGCCGTGCGTGCGTGGATGCTGTCCCGCCAGCGCGAATGCCGGGCCCTCGGCGTGATTGTCATGGAAGGGCGCGACATCGGTACGGTGATCTTCCCCGATGCCAAGTACAAATTTTTCGTCACGGCGTCGCCCGAAGAGCGCGCGCGGCGGCGTTTTTTGCAGAAGGGCGAAGTCGCCGACGGTGCGACGCTGGCGACGGTCGCGGCTGAGATTACCGAGCGCGACCGCATTGACTCCACGCGGGCGACGGCGCCGCTCAAGCCGGCGGCGGACGCTCGGGTGCTGATGACGGACGGACTGGACCAGGAAGCAGTCGTCGAGGCGTTGCTGGCGACGATGGCTACGGAGGACCGTCCATGAGCTCGCGGTGGATTGGCCAGCTTGAGTACCGGGTGCCCTATGCGGACACGGATCAGATGGGCGTGGTGTACTATGCGAACTACCTGGTTTATTTTGAGCGTTCGCGCAACGAGCTGATGCGCGCCATGGGCCTGACCTACAAAGAACTCGAACAGCGGCAGCTGGGCCTGCCGGTCGTCAGCGCCCAGATTGATTACAAGACGCCGGCGCGTTATGACGATCTGCTGACGATTCGCGCCGAGCTGGCGTGGGTTCGCGGCGTGCGTCTGCAGGTGGATTGCAGCGTCTGCCGTGGAGACCAGCTACTGGCGATGGGCCACACCGTGCACGCCGTCATTGATCTACGGAGTCTGCGACCCGCGCGCCTGCCTGACGAATTACTGGCCAGGTGGTCGCAGGCCGTTCCTGGCGCGGAGGCGGCCCCTGCTCCGATCGCTGCGGCCGGCGCTGCCGCACCCCCGCAACCAACCACTGTCCGCAATGCGTAAGGAGCACCGATGAGCTGGCATCTTCTCTATCTCCTGGCGTGGCTGGCGGCGGCATTGCTCGGCTGGCTGGCGACTTGGTGCTGCCGCTGGCTGGCACCGCGCTGGGGATTCGTGGACAAGCCCAAGAACGAAGCGCACAAGAACCACCGCCAGCCCACGCCGGTGCTGGGTGGTCTGGGCATGTGCTTGGCCTGGCTGGCTGTCATCGGCGGCGGCATCAGCGCGGTAAAACTCATGCCGGGCGTGATGGGCGAGGACATCCGGCGTTTCCTGCCCGGCATTGCCAGCGTGAAAGGCCCCTTGCTGGTGATCATGGCCGGTTCGGCCGCCATCACCGTATTGGGCATCTGCGACGACCGCAAGGCTATGAAGGCACTGCCGAAATTTCTTGGCCAGGCGCTGGTTGCGGGCCTGACGGCGTGGCTTGGGGTGCGGGTGACCTGCCTGGGTCCCAATCCCGTGGTGAACTGGCTGGTGACGACGCTGTGGATCATGACTGTCATCAATGCCCTCAATTTCTTCGACAACATGGACGGCCTGGCCGGCGGGACGGCGATGATCGCGGCGTTCTTCCTGCTCTTCATCGCGGCGATACGCGGGCAGCACTTCGTGGCGATGCTGGCGGCGGTGACTAGCGGCGTCAGCGCGGGTTTTCTGCTGCACAACGCGCCGCCCGCGCGGATTTTTATGGGCGATGGCGGCAGCCACTTCCTCGGCTATGGCCTGGGGGTGATGGGCGCACTGACGACCTTTTACGTGCCGGGAGAGAGCCCAACGCCGGCGCCGTTGTTGATTCCGCTGCTGGTGCTGTTGCTGCCCCTGTTTGACGCCGTGGCGGTGGTGTGCATCCGTCTGCGGGCGGGCCTGCCGATCTACGTCGGCGACAACCGGCACATCTCGCATCGTTTTGTGCAGCTGGGGCTGTCGCGGCCATCGGCGGTGCTGCTGGTTTGCCTGTTGTGTTTCATTGGCGGTGCCGGTGCGCTGACGCTGTTGTGGCTGCCGCCGAGCGGCATCCTGCTGATCATGGCGCAGCTGGCGGCCATGCTGGCGGTAATCTCCATCATTCAATTCAATCGCACGAAGGAGCAATAACCATGCAGCTCAACGAAACCCATTTGCAGAATTTCTGCCGGACGGCGCTGGCCGAGGACGTCGGCAGCGGCGATGCCACCACGCTGGCGGTCGTGCCGGAGGGCCTGGAAACCGAGGCGCATTTTGTTGCCCGCAAGGAATGCGTCTGCGCGGGGCTGCCCGTGGTGCGGGCGTTGTTTGGCGAGCTCGACCGCAAGTTAGTGTTCATGGAATACGTCAAGGAAGGCGAGCTCTGCCCGCCGGGGACGCGCATGGCAACGGTGATTGGCAATGCCCGGGCGATCCTGACGGGCGAGCGGACCGCGCTGAACATCCTACAGCGCCTCAGCGGCATCGCCACCCTGACGCGGCAGTACGTGTTGGCGCTTGACGACCCGCACACGAAGATACTCGACACGCGCAAGACCACGCCTGGCATGCGCATGCTGGAAAAATACGCTGTGGCCACCGGCGGCGGCCAGAATCACCGCATCGGCCTCTATGACCGCATCATGATCAAGGACAACCACCGCGAGATGGCCAAGTACGCCGGGCCGGACTCCATCGCCCGCGCCGTGCGCGCCTGCCGCGCCAAATACCCGCGCTTGGAGATCGAGGTCGAAGCCGACAGCATGGACGACGTCGCCGCCGCTGCCGACGCCGGCGTGGAGTATATTCTGCTGGACAACATGAGCGACGCGGAGATGGCCGAGGCCATCAGGCTGGTGCGCGGCCGCGCGCGCTTGGAAGCCAGCGGCAACATCACCTTGGAGCGCCTGCCGCGGCTGCGCGGCATGGGCCTGGATTTCATCAGTGTCGGCGCCCTGACCCACAGTGCGCCGGCGGTTGATATCGGTTTGGATATAATGAACTGACGAACGGTCGCGCCATGAGCCGCTACGGCGGCGCGGCCACAAGGCATTGCGGCAAAGACAAATGGAGGGCATTCGGATGTGCACAAAACAGCGTTGGTTTGGCTTGATCATGTTGGCGGTACTGGCCTTAAGCGTGACCACCCACGGCAAGGACTTCATGGGCGATTGGCGCGGCACCCTCAAGGCGCCGGACGGCGCCACGCGGACGGTGTTCGCGCAAGTGATCAACTGGGGTAAAGGCGAGTACCAGGCGAACATCCTTGAGAGCATCTACACCCAGCCAGTGCCTGATAAACCCCTGCTCGTTCTGCGCGGCAAACTCGATGGCCAGCGCGTGCAATTCGGCGACAGCCAGGCGGCCATCGCCGACGGCGCTTTTCGCGGCGCGACGGCCATCGGCGAGCTGGATTTACAGCCGTACCGCCTGGAATCGCCCACGCTCGGCCTGGCCGCGCCGGTCGGCGCGGAAGTGATCATCGGCGGCGACAAAGGCCTGAGCGGCCTGCGCAATTCCCGCCGCGCGGGCGGGGTTATCGACCTCAACAAGAATTTGGCGAAGGTAACGAACAGCGCGGCCTACCTGCGCAACAGCTTGTTTGTCGACGCGCCCTGCCAGGCGCTGCTGCGCTGTGGCAGCGACGACGGCATCGTCATCTTCCTCAACGGCGAAAAGGTGTACACGAAGGCCGTGCCGCGGTCGCTGACGGCGGACGAGGATCGCGTTGAGCTGTCACTGCGCGCCGGCGAGAACGTGCTGATGCTGAAGGTATTGCAGGGCGGCGGCGACTGGTCGGCGCAGGCCCGCGTGGTCGATGTGCAGGGCCGGCCGCTGGCCGGGCTGCGTTATCGCCTGCAGCCGGAGGGCGTACCGATGGCGACGGACGGCGCGATCCTCGCCTGGGACGTCTCCGGCCCCTATACGCAGGCCGGCAAGAGCGGCATGGCGCTGGCCGGCCAGGCCTTTGCGCCGGAGAGCAACCCGGCCGCAGCGACCTGGAAACTGGTGGAGAACCGCCAGCCCAGCGGCGATCGCTGGAAGCTCTTGGATGACGGCACGATCGAGATGCGCCCCAAGGGCGGCAGCATGGTCAGCAACTACGAATTCGGCGACGGTACACTGCACGTGGAATTCCGCACGCCGGTCATGTTTGAGGCGCGTGGCCAGGGCCGCGGCAACAGCGGGGTCTATCTGCAGGGCCGCTATGAAATACAGGTTTTGGACAGCTACGGCCTCGCCGGCAAGGACAACGAATGCGGGGGCATCTACCAGTTGGGCAAGCCCTTGGTGAACATGTGCCTGCCGCCCGGCCAGTGGCAGACCTACGATGTGGATTTCACCGCGCCGCGCTTTGACGCCGATGGCAACAAGACGGCCAACGCGATAGTGACGGTCCGTCACAATGGCGAGATCATTCATGACCGCCTGGAGCTGCCGAAAGCCACCGGCGGCGCCATGGGCAAAGAAACCGCCAAGGGCCCGCTCACGCTGCAGGACCACGGTAATCCCGTACAATTCCGCAACGTGTGGTTCCTGCCCAAGCCGTGATTTTTCGCGCCGCGCCCTCTGGGCCGCGCCATTCAAGCCGTAATACTTAACCAGCAACCGCCGCAGGACAACGCAGTATGAAATTGGACCCGACCAAATTTGCCGACTGGCAGATCGCTGAAGCCGCGGAAGCGGACATGAAGAGCATCGCGCAACTCGCCGCCGAGCTGGGCCTGCATGATGACGAAGTCATTCCCGTCGGCCGGCAGCTGGCGAAGATCGACCAGCGGCGCATCCGTGAACGCCTGGCGAACAGCCCGCGCGGCAAGTACATCAACGTGTCCGCGATCACGCCGACGCCGCTTGGCGAAGGCAAGACCACCACGACCATCGGGCTGGTGCAGGCGCTTGGCCGGCGCGGCCATCGCGTCACCGGCGCCATCCGCCAGCCCAGCGGCGGTCCTACTTTCAACATCAAGGGGTCGGCCGCCGGCGGTGGCTTGGCGCAATGCATTCCCCTGACGCCCTTTTCCATGGGCCTGACTGGCGACATCGACCGCATCGTCAACGCACACAATCTGTCGATGGTGGCCCTGACGGCGCGAATGCAGCACGAACAGAACTACGACGACGCGGCCCTGGCCAAGCGCAATCTGCGCCGGCTGGACATTGATCCGGCGCGGGTGCAGAGCCGCTGGGTGATGGACTTCTGCGCCCAGGCGCTGCGCAATATCACCATCGGCAAGGGCGGCAAGATGGACGGCTACGAGATGGACTCGGGCTTTGCCATCGCGGTGTCCAGCGAGCTGATGGCGATTCTGGCCGTGGCGGACAGCCTTGCGGACATGCGTGAGCGCATTGGCCGCATGGTCATGGCCACCAGTCGGTCGGGCCGGCCGGTGACGACCAGCGACCTCGAAGTCGCTGGCGCCATGTGCGCCTGGATGGTCGATGCGCTGGACCCAACGCTGGCGCAGACTCTCGAGGGCCAGCCCGTACTCGTGCACGCCGGCCCCTTCGCCAATATCGCCATCGGCCAAAGTTCGGTGATCGCCGACAAGATCGGCACGCGCCTCAGCGACTACCACGTCACCGAAAGCGGCTTTGGCGCCGATATCGGCTACGAGAAATTCTGGAATCTGAAGTGCCGCTACTCCGGCCTGACGCCGGACGCGGTGGTGATTGTGGCAACGATCCGGGCCCTGAAGATGCACGGCGGCGGCCCTGAGGTCAAGCCCGGCCTGAAGCTGGACGACGTGTACACCAGGGAGAATCTCGGCCTGCTGGAACAGGGCTGCGAGAATTTGCTGGCGCATATTGAGACCGTGCAGAAGAGCGGTGTGCGGCCGGTGGTATGCATCAACAGCTTTTACACCGACACGGCTGCGGAAGTCGCTCTGGTGAAACGCCTGGCTGAGCAAGCAGGCGCTTACGCGGCGCGTTCGGAGCACTGGCTGAAGGGCGGTGAAGGCGCGCTGGAGCTGGCCGAGGCCGTCGAGGCGGCGGCCGCCGAGCCCAACGACTTCCACTATCTCTACGACCTCGACCTGCCGCTGCGGGACCGCATTGACCGCATCGCCCGCGAAGTCTATGGCGCCGACGGCGTCGAGTTTTTGCCGGCCGCCGAGGAGAAACTGCAGGCACTGGCGGCCGACCCGGCGAGCAAGGCCCTGGGCACTTGCATGGTCAAGACGCATCTGAGTCTGTCCCACGACCCGGCACGCAAGGGCCGTCCCCGCGGCTGGACGCTGCCGGTGCGGGACATCCTCATCTACCAGGGCGCGGGCTTCGTGGTGCCTGTCGCCGGCGACATCAAACTTATGCCCGGGACGGGATCGGACCCGGGTTTCCGCCGCATTGACGTCGATACCGAAACCGGCCGCGTCCATGGGCTGTTTTAGACCGCAACGTATTAGCAGAGAAAGTGTGAGAGACATGAGCGAGAAGAAGAGCCAATCGGCCGGCGTCATGATAGGCGCCGACGAGCGCCTGCGTTTGGAGCAGCTGGCGAAGGATTTTCACCGCAGTCGCGCCGAAGAGGTGGCCAATGGCGTCAGCCACATGGTCGGGATTGTCTTCGGCATTGTCGCCCTGACCCTGATGTGCGTCTTTTCGGCGCTGCACGGCAATGCCTGGCATGTAACCAGCTGCGCCATCTACGGGGCGACGATCATCCTGCTCTACAAGAGCTCCATGATGTACCACTTGGTCAAGGGCCTGAAAGCCAAGCGCGTTTGGCAGATTTTCGACCACAGCTCCATCTATCTGCTGATCGCAGGCACCTACACGCCTTACGCGCTGGTGACCCTGCACGGCAGCACCGGCTGGTGGATTTTCGGCGTGGTGTGGGGCCTGGCGGCGCTGGGTATATTCTTCGAGGTCGCGCTGCCACGCTGGGCGACCTACGCGTCGCTGCCGATCTACCTCCTGATGGGCTGGCTGATCGTTTTTGCCTTCGGCGCCATTCGGGCGAGCCTGCCCTATCCGGGGCTGTTGATGCTGGTGGTCGGCGGGGTGGTGTACACCGTCGGCGTCATCTTCTACTGCATGGACAAAGTGCCCTACATGCACACTATCTGGCACGTCTTCGTCCTGGGTGGCACGGTCTGCCACTGGGTCAGCATCATGTTCTACGTTATTCCCCAATAAGCCAGCGGTGGCAACGGCGGCAAAACCGCACGCACGCCCACCAGGTGCCACGATTGATTCGATGTTAAGCAAACGCCATAGCAAGCTCTTGACCAATCTGCAGACACGGCACGGCCGCAAGAAAAGCGACGCGTTCATCGCTGAAGGCTGGCGTTGCTGCGAAGAGGCGCTGCGGCGGCGGCCCGAGTGGCTGGAGGCGCTGTTCTGCAGCGCCGCTGCACAGCAATCCCCGCGCTGGCCGGCCATCGCGGCGCGCGCGGCGGCTGCGGGCTGCGAGCCCGGGATATTGTCCGAGCAGGACTTCGCTGCGCTGACGGACACTGAGAATCCCCAGGGGGTGCTCTGCGTCCTGAAGCGCGTGGAATGCGCCCTGCCCCAGACTTTGGCCGATCCGTTCTGCCTCATCCTTGACCGCGTCTGCGAGCCGGGCAATCTGGGTAGCATCCTGCGCACGGCCTGGGCTGTCGGGCTGCACAGTGTATGGCTGATCAAGGGCTGCGCCGATCCCTACGCACCGAAGGTGGTGCGAGCGGGCATGGGCGCGCAATTCGCCTTGGACCTGCCGGTATTTGACGACCTGGCGGCGGCAGCGGACCACCTGCAACAACTCGGTGGCGGCGGCCTGTGGTGCACGCTGCCGGTGGCGGACACGACGCTGTTTGCGGACGCCTTCGACCTGCGCGGCTGCGGTCTGGTCATCGGCAACGAGGCCAATGGCATCAGCCATCCCGAGCTTGGCCGGGGAGTGACTATACCCATGCCCGGGCACGCGGAGTCCATCAATGCCGCGCAAGCCGCGACGGTGTTCCTCTTCGAAGCCGTGCGGCGCGGTTTGTTTACCAGCAATCCCTGAGCAACAACAAAGGACGACGGACACATGAAGATGCTATTTATCGGCGCCGGGAAAATGGCCACGGCTTTAGCCACGGGCATGGTCAAGAATGAGCTGCTGCCGGTGGCGGACTTGCTCGCCTGCGATATCTCCGCGACGGCGCGGGAGGCTTTCACGGCAGCGACGGGCGCGCGGTGCGAAGCGCCGTCGCAGGCGCTGGTTACGGACGCCGACGTGCTGCTGCTGGCGGTGAAACCGCAGGTGGCGGCGACGGTCGCGGCGGAGCTCATGCCCATTCGGCCGGGCGCGCTGGTAATATCAATCTGCGCGGGCATAGGCATCAACAAATTGCAGCAGTGGTTCGGCACGGGCAACATCATCCGCGTTATGCCCAATACGCCGCTGATGGTCGGCAAAGGCGCCAGCGCCTACGCACTGGGGCCTGACGCCGACGCCGCAGCCGCAGCCCTCGCCGGGCGCATTCTTGGCTCGCTGGGCCTGGCCCGGCAGGTGGACGAAAGCCTGCTGGATGCCGTCACCGCCCTGAGCGGCAGCGGCCCGGCTTATGTCTTCGAGATGGCCAAGGCCATGGCCGCCGCCGGCGAAGAAGCCGGCCTGCCCGCCGACTTGTCACTGGACCTGACCATACAAACCATCGCCGGCGCGGCCGAAATGCTCGCCCGCCGCCTTGGCACACCCGATGAACTGCGCGATGCCGTGACCTCACCCAACGGCACCACCGCCGCCGGCTTGGCCGTCATGGCGCAACACGAGTTCCGCGCCACGATGCGCGATGTCGTTGCCGCCGCCCGCAAACGATCCGTCGAACTCGGACGCTGAACTTTTTTATCCGCAGATAGTTTTTTATCCACAGATTACGCAGATTTACGCAGATTATTTTTGGGGTGGGGGTGCGGCCGGGTCTGCTGTTTTTTCGCGGGCGGGGCGAGCGGGTCTTCTGTCTTCTGTCGCGGACGGATCGGTCTGATCGGACGGATCGGACGGATCGTCGACTTGATCGGTCCGATCGGTCTGATCGGACGGATCGGACGGATCGTCGACTTGATCGGTCCGATCGGTCTGATCGGACGGATCGGACGGATCGTCGACTTGATCGGTCCGATCGGTCTGATCGGACCGCTAACCAGTCCGCAAAAAACCGCGGCTTGTCTGGTCACGCGATGGTTGCATTGTGCTATATTACGAGTTTTATGATTTTCGTATGCCTGAGTGCAGTTGTTTCTGCCGGGCAAAAGGTCACAAGCAATGGAGAAGACGACCTTCAGCAGCACCCCCAAACGCACCGAGAAAAGCTCCAATGCCGCAGCTAACAAGCCAATTCCAGGCACCAAACGCAGGGCCTATGACGCGCCGGACAGTCTTCGTTCCGTCGGCATGACCCGGCCCAAGCAGCTGGTCCTGGCGGATGAGAAGCATCCCTTCCGGCTTGACAGCGGCAAGTTCCTCGCGCCCATGACGGTCGAATACGAGACCTACGGCGAACTCAATCCCGATCGCAGCAACGCCATCCTGATTACCCACGCATTGTCAGGCGATGCGCATGTCGCCGGCTGGGACGCGGCGGCATCGAGCAGCTTCCGGCCTTGGCGTCAGAAGCGCCCGGGGTGGTGGGACGACGTGGTCGGGCCCACAAAGGCCATTGACACCAACCGCTTCTTTGTCATCTGTGCCAATGTGCTGGGCAGCTGTTACGGCACCACGGGCCCGAGCAGCAGCAATCCCGCGACTGGCCGTCCCTACGGCTTGGATTTCCCGATTGTCACCGTTAGCGACTGGGTACGCATGGAAGCGCTGCTGCTGGACAAGCTTGGCATCTGCCAGCTTTACGCCGTCTGCGGCGGTTCCCTCGGCGGCCAGCAGGCCCTCGAATGGGCCCTGGCCTTTCCCGACCGCGTGCTCAAGTGCATCGTGCTGGCATCGGGGCCGAAACTGCCCGCGCAGGGCCTGGGCTTCAACGCCGTTGGCCGCCATGCCATCATGCACGATGGCAATTTCAATAATGGCAACTACTACGACAAGGGGCGCAAACCGCCGCACGAAGGCCTCATTGCCGCGCGCATGCTCGCGCACATCACCTACCTGTCCGGCCAGGGCATGGATACCAAGTTCGGCCGCCGCGTGCAGAATGAGCACACGGAACAGGGAGGTTTCAACGCCGAATTCGCGGTCGAGAGCTATCTGAATTATCAAGGCCGGTCTTTTGTGGAGCGCTTTGATGCCAACAGCTACCTGTACATCACCCGCGCCATGGACTACTACGACGCGGCGGCGCTGTGGGGGGACGGCGATCTAGTCAAGGCCTGTTCGCGCATCCGCGCCGAGGTCTTGGTGGTGTCTTTTTCCTCCGACTGGCTGTACCCGCCGGAAGAAAGCAAGACCTTCGTGTCAGCGCTGATGCAGAACCGCATACCCGTGACTTATGTGAAAGTCGAGAGTAACTACGGCCATGACGCCTTTCTGGTCGAGGCAGCAAAAGTCGGCCAGCTGTTGCGCGCATTCCTCCTCTCGCCGACCATCGCCCGACGACTCGCCGACCAGGGCAAAGGAGGCACGCCATGATCAAAAAACGTCAGTCATTGGCTATCCTGCCGGGATTTGAAGATTTTCTGCGACAGATCGGCGTCAGTTCTTTTGACAGCGATTTTGATGAGTTGCTCACACAGGCCCAGAATACCATGCAGGCCCAGCAGAGCAAGGGCAGCTTTGAAAACCACGCGCCACATCGCTGGGAAGACCCGATCATCGCCAAGATCGTCCAGCCTGGCGAAACCGTTATTGACCTGGGTTGCGGCGATGGCGAATTGCTGGTGCGACTAGTCTACGAGCGCAGCGCCCGCGTGCAGGGCGTCGAAACCAACGAAGACGCCGTCATCCGCTGCATTGAGCGCGGCATGCCCGTCTGCCACGAAGACTTGTATCACATTTTGAGCGTCGTCCCGGACCAAAGCTTCAGCTACGCGGTGCTTGAGCAGACCTTGCAGACCCTGCAGGAGCCACTGCAGGTGCTTGACGGCATGCTTCGGGTCGCCAAGCGCTCCATCGTGTCCTTTCCCAACTTTGCCCACTGGAGTGTGCGTCTGGCCTTCAGCTTGGGCGGGCGGATGCCCGTGACCAGCGCGTTGCCGCACGAGTGGTACAACACCCCGAACATCCACCTCTGCAGCATCACGGACTTTCTCGACTGGGTGGATAAAGCCAACGTCCGCATCTGTCAGGCGTGGGTGCTGGTGGAAGGCAAGGTCGAGGAATTCGGCCAGCCCAATCACAATATCAGCGCCGAACAGGCGATGTTCGTCATCGAACGCAAACCCGACGCCGACGGCCACGCCGGCAAGAAACCATGAGCAACAGCACGGACAGTCCCTGCGTGTGGATTATCGCCGGCGAGGCGTCCGGCGACAACTACGGCGCCAATCTCGCCCAGGCGCTGCGGCAGCGCCGGCCGGACCAGCGGTTGCGCGGCATGGGCTCCGAACAGATGCGCGCCGCCGGCGTGGAGCTCTTCGTGGACTCCAGCGAGCTCGGGGTCGTCGGGCTGATTGAAGTGCTCAAGTCCATCCGTTTTTTCATTCGTCTATTGCGCGATGTCAGCGCGCGGGCCATTGCCGAGCGTCCGGCGGCTGTGGTGCTGATCGACTACCCGGGCTTCAACCTCCGTCTGGCGGAGCGCCTGCATCGCGCAGGCATACCCGTCGTGTACTACATTAGTCCGCAAGTGTGGGCGTGGAAAAAAGGGCGCATTCCCCGTATTGCTCGCGATGTGGACAAAATGCTCTGCATCTTCCCCTTCGAACCGGCGGTCTATGCCGGCACCGGCCTTGACGCCAGTTTTGTCGGCCATCCACTGCTGGAAATCCTGGCGCCGCTACGGCGCGACCCGCCGCCGCGTGATCCCAATTTGGTGCTGTTGCTGCCGGGCAGCCGCCGCAGCGAGCTCAAGGCGCTGTTGCCGGATTTTCTGCGGACGGCGGCGCAGCTGCAGCAAGCACGGCCGGAGTTGCATTTCATGGTGCCCCTCCCCCGGCAGAGTTGCCTGGAGCAGGCGAAGGCCCTGGCGGCGGCCACGCCGCTGCCGGTGGCGTTGTCGCTGGAGTACAGCGTCGGCGAGACGCGCCAGTGGCTGAGCCGTGCGGCGGCGGGTCTTGCTGCCAGCGGCACAGTGACGGTCGAAGCGGCCATACTCGGCCTGCCGCTGGTGGTCGCCTATCGGCTCAACGCCGTTACCTGGCATATTGTGAAGCACATGGTCAAGCTGCCCTTTGTGACCATAGCCAATTTGGTCACCAAGCGCTGCGTTTACGAAGAGTACCTGCAAGATGACGCCGTGCCCGAAAAACTGGCACCGGCGGTGCTCACTATCCTCCCCGGCGGCAGCCGGCATGACGAGGTCGTTGCCGGTATTCGCGAATGCACGCAGCGGCTCGGTGGCGATGACGCCATCAGCCTGCGTGTCGCCGATGCCGTACTCGCGGCCATGAAGAATGACGCCCCCAACGCCTGAGAATTGTTCACTATGGTATTCAGTCAGAATCATCTCGGAGTCACCGTGCTGGGCAGCGGCAGCAAAGGCAATGCCGTGCTGGTCCACTGCGGCGGCGACGCCATCCTTATCGATGCGGGTTTCAGCCTCAAGGACACCCGCCGGCGCATGACCGAAGCGGGCCTGCCCGAAGACATGCTGCGCGCCATCGTGGTCACCCACGAGCACGACGACCACGTCCGCGGCCTGCGCGTCTGTGCCAACCACTATGACGTCCCCATCTATGCGACGCGCAAATGCGCGGACGTGTTGCGGCAGCGCGACAGCAAGATCGGCCAGCTGGCGCTCTTCGCGGCCGGCAGCAGCTTCAGCATCAGCCGTTTCGTGCTGGAGCCGTTTTCCATCCCTCACGACGCCAACGACCCCGTCGGTTTTGTCATCCGCTGCGGCGACCGGAAGATCGGCATTGCCACGGACATGGGGCACGTCAGCGCCATCGTCGAATACCAGCTGCGCGCCTGCGACACGTTGGTGCTGGAAAGCAACCACGACATGAATCTGCTGGCCGCGTCCACGCGTCCGTGGTCGCTCAAGCAGCGCATCATGGGCCGTCACGGCCACCTGAGCAACGAGGCGTCGCGGGATCTGCTGACGCACATCGTCGCCGAAAACACCCGCAATGTCATCCTCGCCCACATGAGCGAGGAATGCAACCGCCTGGACCTCGTTGAGCGCTGCGCCCACGACTGTCTGGAGCACATGCAGCGGCCGGATATCGCCATGCGCGTCGCCTACCAGGACCGCCCCATTCCCACCGCCTGGGTGGATTGCCTGTAGACCAGGCCGCGCACCGGCACTCGTATGCCCAAGTCAAGCGCCTCTCGCGCCGACAATAAGCTCCCCCCATTCGAAGAAAAGCATGAGTTCACAGATCAGCGTATTTCAACCCGTTCTGCTTGACCTGGGCGCGCCACGGCGGCCGGTCTCGGCAGCGATTGACTGGCGTGGCGGGCTGTTGTTGCGTTCCACCAACTGGCTCGGCGACTGCTTGATGACGCTGCCGGCGGCCTGGCAGTTGCGGCAGCTGCTGCCGGCCGGCGCGCGCCTGCATGTGCTGGCGCCGGCGTTTCTGGCGCCGCTGTGGTCGGCCTGCCCCTGGGTTGACGGCGTGGTAAGCATGGCCGACAAGCGCATCAGCGCGGCAGAAATTGCACAGGTGAAGGCGCTCAATCTTGGCGTTGGCGTGATTTTTCCCAATTCCTTTGGTTCGGCCATGGACCTATGGCAGTGTTCCTTGCCCCTGCGGGTCGGTCGGCGCGGCCGGCTGCGGTCGCTGTTGCTGACCCACGCGCAGCGCGAATGGCCTCGCGGCGAAAATGTCGGCATGTGCCATCAGCTGTCCTATTATCTCGAACTGGTATCGGCTTTCGGGCCGGTACGCCTGGACAGCGCCTGTCCACGCCTGGAGGTCAAGCCCGGCGTGGCGGAGTCGCTGGGCGTGCGCGGCCCGGGCTGGCTGGCACTGGCGCCGGGCGCGGCCTACGGGCCAGCCAAGCAGTGGCCGATGGAATCTTTCCGAGAGCTGGCGGCCTGGCACCACGGCCGCGGCGGCCGCGTGCTGCTGGTAGGCACCGGCAAGGAAGCCGCCGTGGCGGCAGCAGTTGCCGAGGCGGCGCCGGGCGCCATCAATCTCGCGGGCAAGACCAGCCTCGCCGAGCTGATGGCCGTGCTGGCGGCGGCGGACGCCGTGGTCGCCAATGACAGCGGCGCTATGCACCTGGCGGCAGCGCTGGGAACGCCCGGCGTGGGCATTTTCGGCTCAACGGACCCCGTCGGCACCGGCCCACTGGGAGCGCCCTGGCAGCTGGTGCTGGCGTCCGTGCCCTGCCGGCCCTGCTTCCGGCGTGAATGCCCGCTGTGCTCGCCCGACGAGCGCTATTGCTGCCTGCGCAGCATCACGCCGGCAGAGGTTATCGGTGCTCTCGCAGCCGTGCTCGCCGCCCGTGGCGCTTGAGCGCAGCCCGCTTTCGGCGCCCTGCTCTCAGATGAGCGTATTGCGATGGCGCCGGCGGTATTCGCCGGGCGTCAGGCCGACCCGCTGGCGGAAAAGCCGGTTGAAATGCTCGGCGCTGCCCAAGCCGCACAGCTGCGCAATCTCTTTCATGCGGTAATCGGAATTGACCAGGAAATGCCGCGCGGTCAGCAGCCGTTCGCGCGCGACCAGGTCGACGAAGGTCTCCCCGAAGAGCTCCTTGACCAGATGGCCCGCCCGCGACGGCGAGAGGCCCAAGCGCCCGGCCAGGTCCGGCAGGCTGAGCGCGCCGCGGCAGTGGCTGCTGATGTAGTCATGTATCTCGCTTTTGCGGCTGTTCTCCTGCGCGGCGGGCTCTTCCTGGCGGAGGCAGAGATCGAGGAGTCCGTCAGCAAAAATCGGCAGGATAAGCTGTAGGCGCTGCAACTCGGCGCGCCCCGCTGGCGGCAGACCGTGGCCCGCGTGGCTACGCGTGGCGCCCCACATGCCCGCAAAGAGCGTGCCGACGTGATTGCCGCCGCGGTATAGCGGCGCCACGACCTCGATGGTACCACGGGAACAACGCTTCAGGAAACAGCGCTCATGCCGGCGCTCGACGCGGCGATTCAGGCGATGCATGCAATTTTCCAAGCAGAGCTCGCGCTCAGTCGCCCCGCAGATGGCGTGGGTGACGCGATGCGACCCGCGATTGAAGCCGAGCGCGCGTTGGCCATCGCTGCCCGTGAACAACCGCGCGTGGTCGTGCACGCAGAGACGACAGCCCGCCAGGGACTCAAAGGCCTGTAAATGCGCTTCAATTGATGCGAGAGTGGGCATTGTCATTGATTATATCCATTGATTATAGCGGAATTAGTCAATAC